>JAZNGI010000024.1:0-5514 GCA_045576375.1 Eubacteriales bacterium | reverse complement strand
GAGCCTCCGTAGCTGAAGAACGGCAGGGAAACGCCCGTGCTGGGAATGGAATTGGTGACCACGGCGATGTTGAGCACCACCTGCACCGCCACCTGGAGGATCAGCCCCAGCACCACCAGCGTGGTGTACTGAGTGGGGGCGTGCTTGGCGATGTAGAAGCCGCGCCATACCAATACGATGAAGAGCACGATCACCGCCGCGGCAAACACGAAGCCCATTTCCTCGCAAAGAATGGCGAAAATATAGTCGTTCTGCGGCTCGGGAAGCCAAAGATGCTTCTGGGTGCTTTGTCCCAGTCCTTTGCCCCAAACGCCCCCCGAACCGATGGCGTAGAGGGATTGCAAGGGCTGCCAGCCCTTGCCGCTGACGTCCATTTCGGGATGGAGCCAGTTCATAATGCGCTCCTTGCCGTGGCTGGTGCCCAGCATGATAAACGCCATTCCGCCGGCGCCCAAAACGGACAAAAGTGCCAAATACAGTCTTCGAGTGCCGCCCAAGAACATCATTGCCGCCGTGATCAGAAGAATGATGATCATTGCCGACAAATGGGGCTCCCGATACAAAAGAACGCCGATGATGCCAAAGACAAGGACGAAGGGAAGCACGCCGTACTTGAATTTTTTCATGTCCCGCTGATGCTTCACGATAAATTCCGAAAAGAACAGAACGCAGCCCAGCTTGGCAATTTCCGAGGGCTGGATCTGAATGGGTCCGATCTCAATCCAACGGGTGGCACCGTTGACCTCTTTTCCCACGAACAGCACGGCCACCAGAGACACGATCCCCATGACCAAAACCAGCTTGGAAGCCCGCTTGATGATCAGATAGTCCACGCTGGAAGCCAAAAACATAAAAAAGAGAGAAATGGCCACCCAGGCCACCTGCCTGCGCACAAAATAATAGCTGTCGCCGCCCATGTAATACTTAGCATAAGCGTAGCTGGAGGAAAAGACCATGGCGGTGCCGATGCACAAAAGCAAAATGACGATGATCAAAAACGGACGATCCACTCCGCTTTTCATGCGGACGATCCTTCGCGTTCTCACCGCCTTGCTTTTCAACAAACTATGCTTTTTTCTTTCAACGGTGCTTTGCTCCCCCGCTTGGGGAGAAGAAGCCGCCTGTTTGGTTTGCAACTGTTTCAACTGCTGTTCTCCCTTTCTTTACACGCCCAAATAGCTCAAAGCGCAGAGAACCAAGGTGAGTCCGGTGAACACAAGCACGATCTTGCCTTCCCCCCAACCGCTCATTTCAAAATGATGGTGGATGGGAGACATTTTAAACACCCGTTTTCCCGTCAGCTTGAAGGAGAGGACCTGAATCACCACCGACAGGGACTCGGCAAAATAGACAAAGCCCGCAACCGCGATGATCAAGGGCTGCCCGATGAGAAACGCCAGACCTGCCACAGCGCCGCCTAAAAACAGACTGCCCGTGTCGCCCATAAAAATCCTGGCGGGGTGAATGTTATAAAACAAAAATCCCACAAGACCGCCGATAAGGCCGCCCACCAGGGTGAGACGGGCGGTGAAAAAGGAGGGAACGGTAAAGGCGTCGGACCAGATCACGGCGGCAAAGAAGATCATGATCACCAGGGTGACGCTTCCCGCCAGACCGTCGATGCCGTCGGTCAAATTGGTGCTGTTGATCACGAAGGCAATGAAGAAAGCACCAAACACCCAATACCACACGCCCAGCTCCAGAGAAAGATCGGTGAAGGGAATGGGCAGAGCGGTGGAGGAGATCCCTCCGCAGGAATGCATGGCAAACAGGAACGCTCCCGCGGCGGCAAATTGCAACACCAGCTTTTGAAGAGCGCTGAGCCCCTTGTTCTGCTTCTTCACGAATTTCACGTAGTCGTCCGCAAAGCCGATGGCACCGGAAACGAGCATCAGACCGATGACCGCCAGGGTCTTCATGTCCTCGGTTTTCACGATGCTTACCACGGCGAACAGAAGAAAGCTGATCAAGGTTCCCCCGATGAAGAACAGGCCTCCCATGGTGGGAGTTCCTTCCTTGGATTTGTGCCATCTGGGGCCGATATCAAGAATCTTTTGTCCCATTTTAATGCGCATCAAAAAGGGAATGAACTTTTTTTCCAGCAGTACCGTGGCCAAAAAGGAGCAGAGAATACTGCCGATGAATATTACGATCAGGGTTTGCATCTGTGTCATCTGTCTTCCGATCCGTTCCGTTTTTTATTCTCCGTCCAGGGCAGCCAGGGTTATGGCTCGTTCCAGCTTCATTCTTCTGGACGCCTTGAACAGCACGCAGTCATCCTTACGCAAAAGCTCCTTGAGCTTTTTGCTCAATGCCTCAATATCATCAAAGAACATTGCCTTGGCGGGATCAAAGCCGTTTTCAATGGCAGCACGCATGATGAGCCGCGCCTGAGATCCGTAGCAGATCAGCCAATCCGTGTTTTCGCTGGCCTTAACGCCCACGGCACGGTGCGCCGCTTCGCTCATCAAACCAAGCTCCAGCATATCGCCCAACACGGCCACCTTTCTCTCGGAGCAGCCGCCCAGCACGTTCAGTGCCGCGTTCATGCTCTCGGGGCTGGCGTTGTAGCAATCCGCAATGACGCGAACGCCGTTTTTCATATAGATCTTCTGACGAAGCTCTCCGGGAAGGTAGGCGGCGATGCCCTTGGCAATGCCGTCAAAGCTCACACCGCAGGCAATGCCCGCCGCATAAGCAAACAGCGCGTTTTTCACAAAATGATCTCCCACAGCGGGGATGGTGATGCGCATTTCTCCCTTGGGGGAAATGGCGTCAAAGGCAATGTAATTGGAACCCTTGAAGATATCCAAGGGATAGATGTCGTTTTCAATGCCGAAGCCGGTGTACACCACGCGGTAATCCTTCAGCTTTTCCTTGGCAACCTCATCCCGCAACAGGGGCTCGTCGCCGTCCAGGATCACGGTGGATCCCTTCTTCATTCCTTTGAGAATCTCCAGCTTGGCATCGCGGATGGCTTCTCTGGTGCCCAGATTTTCAATGTGAGACACGCCGATGTTGGTGATCACGGCAATGTCGGGGCGGGCAATGTCGCTGAGATATTCGATCTCCCCTGCCCTGTTCATTCCCATTTCGCACACCAACGCCTCGGTGTCCCGCTCCACTTGAGAGAGGGTGAGAGGAAGCCCGATGTGATTGTTGAAATTTCCCTTGGAATAGTGAGTTTTGTATTTCTCTTTCAGAACGCTTGCCACCAGTTCCTTGGTGGTGGTTTTTCCCACGCTTCCCGTGATTCCCACGCACACGCGGATGTTGGCGCTGTCACGGCAGAGCCGTCCGATGTCACCCAGGGCACGGTAGGTATCCTTCACCACGATATCGTAAGGAGGAATGGGAAATTCTCTTTCCGTGACCACCGCTCCCACTCGGGCGCGCAGTTCCTCGATGAAATCGTGGCCGTCAAAGCGACTGCCCTTCAACGCGATAAAGATATCCTGACCCCCGGCAGTCCTGCTGTCGGTGGTAAGGCCCGTGATCTGTGTGGCGGGATCTCCGACGAGCCTTCCGCCCGTTGCTTCGGCGATCTGTCCCAAGGTGAATGTCATCATGTTCGTTAACCCTTTTTTCCGTAATAATCGCAAACGACTTCCCGTTCCGAATAATACCTCTTCCCGTTTTTATCGATCTCGTATTCCTCGTGTCCCTTCCCTGCCAGGAGAATCACGTCTCCTTCCAGGGCAATGTCCATGGCGTAGCGGATGGCTTCACTGCGATCCTCTATCACTTTATATGCGCACGGGGCGTCCTTCATACCTTCCAAAATATCGCGGATAATGTCTTTTTTCTCTTCGCTGCGGGAATTATCGCTGGTCACCACCACGTAATCACTCAGGGCGGCGGCGATGCTTCCCATGAGGGGGCGCTTCTTGCGGTCCCTGTCTCCTCCGCAGCCAAACAGGGTGATGATCCTTCCCGTTGCAAACTGCCGAAGGGTGCGGATCACATTTTCCAGCGCGTCGGGAGTGTGGGCAAAATCAATGAACACGCTGTAGGGCGCGTCGATCTTCACCCGCTCGATCCTTCCCTTCACGTTATCCATCCTTGCCAGGGCTGCCACGATCACCTCGGGGGCAACGCCCAGCTTCAGGGCGCAAGCGGCGGCGGCAAGGGAGTTATTCACGGAGAACTGCCCGGGAATGGGCAGGCGGATCCGGAAAATATCGTCACTGCACAACAGCTCGTACTCCACGCCCTCGGCGCCTTTGAAGCGCACGTTTTTGGCAACGAAATCCGCACCGTTGTTTTCCCCTCCGCTAAAGCTCACCAGGTCACAGGGAATGTTTTTTACGATCTTCTCAAAACCGGGATCGTCGTAATTCACAACGGCCAGGTCGCTCACGGCAAAAAGCTTTTGCTTGGAGGCAAGATAATCCTCCATGCCCTCGTGGAAATCCAAATGGTCCTGGGTGAGGTTGGTGAAGATCCCCACGTCAAAACGGATCCCCGCCAGTTTATTGAGTTTCAGCGCGTGGGAAGAGGCCTCCATAATGAGAACCTCCACCTGCTCCTCCTTCATCTCGGAGAGGAGAGGAAACAAAATCTCGGGGTCGGGAGTGGTCAGCACCGCGCCGGAGCTGTCTATGGGGTATTCCTTGTCCCCCACCAGGTATTTCATGGTTCCCACCAGGCCCGTCTTATACCCCGCTTCCTCCAGGATGGCTTTGATCATATAGGAGGTGGAGGTCTTTCCGTTGGTGCCGGTGAGGCCGATGACCCAACGGAAGCTGTCCTGGGGCTTTCCTGAAAAATTGGAGTGGAGAAGAGCGTTTGCCTGTCTGGTATCCTTCACCATAACGTAGGGAAGGGAGGGATCCACGGGGCTTTGGCAGATCACCGCCGCGGCACCGCTTTGCACCGCTTCTCCCGCTTTCCGGTGAGCATCAAAGCGCATTCCCTTGATGCAAACGAAGGCACAGCCCTTGGTGATCTTTCCGGTGTCGGAGCAAACAGCGCTGATCTCACAGTCAAGATCCGCGTTGGTTTCTATCACGTTCAATCCCTTTAACAGTTCCCGTAAAAGCAAATCCTTGCTCCTTTCTTCCCTGACTCAATCGGTCATTCCCTCGTAATGACGGAATTCCACGGAAATCACCGTGCCGGGGGCCACCTGCTCTCCCGGAGCAATGCTCTGGGAAATGGCCAGTGCGCCGTCCATCATGGAAAGATTTCCGTCCACGATCTCCAGATTCAATCCGGAGTTGATAATTCTCTTGTTCACGTTGGCCGCCGTCATTCCCACCACGTTGGGCACGGTGACGGTGCTTTGCTGGGAATCGGCGTCGGTGTAAAGCACAACCACGCCGTTGCCCGAAAGCTGAGTGCCGCTTTGGGGCATTTGGCTGACCACTTTGCTGCCGGAGCCCACCACCTTGTATTCAAGGCCCAACTGAGTGATGAGCATCTGCGCGGTGCTCACGGTCTTGCCGGTATAATCTCCCACGGTCTTGCCGATGGAGTTCAATTCATCCTCCGTGTATTCCGCCTCAATCCCGA
>JAZNGI010000023.1:0-4699 GCA_045576375.1 Eubacteriales bacterium | reverse complement strand
GGGCCATTTCCTTGGAGCTCAGAGGCGTCTCATTGGCTTTCATGAGCAATTCCTTTTTTTCTCGTCAAAAATGCGGCAAAACAAAGGGCGGTGCAAGCAATAAGAAGGGGCGCATCTCCCCATAAAGTGTAGAGCGTAAGGGAAGAATGAATGCCCACCTCGTCGGTGAGGGTCCCCTCCACCAGGGGCTCTAAAAGGGAAGTCACTTGCCCCTGAGGGGAAATGAAGGCGGAAATTCCCGAATTGGCGGCCACGGCCACACTGCGGCGGTTTTCCACCGCCCGAAGCACGCTTTGGCTCAAATGCTGAACCGTGGCGGGGGAATCCTTATACCAGGAATCGTTGGTGGCCAGCACCAAAAGCCGGGCGCCGTCCAGACACGCGTCCCGACTGAGAGCGGGAAAGGCAGAATCAAAGCACACCAGAGCGCCGATCTTCACTCCCTCCACGTCCATCACCTCGCTGTCCGTCCCCGCCAACAGATCCGAGGAAAGCTGATTGATCTCTCCCAGAGCGGGAACCACGGCGGTGAGAAGGCCCCGCCAGGGAACGTATTCCCCAAAGGGCACCAAATGGCGCTTGGCGTAGGAAGCAAACACGCCGTTTTCGTCCACGGCAACCACCGCGTTTTGTTGCCGCCCGCTCTCGTGGGAAAGGAAGGTTCCCATGAGAATGGGTGCCTTCAGCTTTCGGCTGAGGTCGGCGTAGAGCGCCTCGTAAGCGGGAGCAAGGCTGAGATCCACAGGCACGGCGCTTTCGGGCCAAAGGATCAGATCGCTCCCCGCCCCCTCCTCGCTGAGGGCAAAATAGGTTTCAAGAATGCGGCCCAGTTGGCCCTCCTGCCACTTTTCTCCCGAGAGAATGTTTCCCTGCACGGCGGTGACGGTGAGGGTGCTCTCCCCCTCCCAGGGACGAAAGGACACGGCAACGCCGTAGCCCAAATTCAGGCAGAACAGTCCCAAAGCCCCAAAGGCGGCGGCAGAGCGCTTATGGGTCAGAGCATCTGCCAAAAGAGAAGGGATCAGCACCGCCAAAAAGCTCACGAACAGACTTCCCAACAGGGAAGCGGATTGGAGAAAGGGCGTAAACGCCCAAAGCCCCGAGGCCAAACGGCTCCAGGGAAAGGCCAGCGTGCCCTGCTCGGTGATAAATTCCACCGCCACCCAAAGACAGCTGAACACCAAGGGCGTGAGCACCGAAGAAGCACGGCGGGAAATCAGAGAAAACAAGGGAAACACGGCGGCAAACAGCGCCCCGTGGAGAGCGGAGAGACCCAGCCAGGCAAGGCAAACGATGCCCAAAGCCGCCCCCGCACCCAAGCCCGTGGATTCCAGAGGATACATCCACAAAAAAAAGGAATAGACGGGCAAATGATAGCCGAAGAAAAAGCAAAACCCCATAGAGAAAAGGCTTCTTTTCTTTCTCTCCCTTGCCTCCCGAAATAAAAGCGCCGCGGCGGGGATCAGTGCGGCAAAGGGAACCAAAAAGAGAAAGGAAAAAAGAAAGGGCAGGGCGCAAAGAGCGCCCAAAACGAAAAAGCTCAAACGGGGATGCGAAGAAAAAAAGCAAAGAAAAGGCTTCATGGTTTCTCCTGTTTTTTAAATTCCCGAAACCCGCTCAGCTCGGCGCGGCGAAGGGCGCCGTAGATCTTGGCCTTAATGTCTCGGTTTTCTTTTTCCATTTGCAAAAGGAGCTGTTTTACGTCCTCCCGACGGGTGTTTTTATCCGCGGGGCAAGGGCTTTTCACCACGGGCGGGGCCTCCCTTTTAATGAAGCCCGAAAGCTCCTTTTCCCAAACGTAGATCATGGGACGGATGAGGGTGATGCCGCTTTTCTCCAACACCGTCACGGGGGAAAAGGAGGAAAGGGAGCCGCCGTAGAACAGATTTAACAAAAACGTGTCGATCACGTCGTCGGCGTGATGTCCCAGGGCCAGCTTGTTACAGCCCAGCTCTGCCGCCGCACGGTCAATGGCCCCCCGCCGCATCTTGGCACAAAGGGAGCAGGGGTTCTTCTCCTTGCGCTCCTCAAAGATCACCCGATAAATGGCCGTGGGCACCACCGTATAGTCTACCCCCAGCCTTTGACAATACGCTCTCACGGCGCCGAAGTCACTCCCTTCGGGAAAGCCCATGTCCACGGTGACGGCGTGGAGGGTGAAGGGATGGGGGTAAAACTCTTTTAAAGCCGCCAGGGCGCGTAGAAGCGCCAGGGAATCCTTCCCTCCCGAAACACCCACGGCAATGCGGTCGCCGGGGGAGATCATGTGATAATCGTCGGTGCAGCTTCGCACCAGGCTGAGCAGTCGTTGCAGGGTCATACGGCAATTCTCCCGAAGTTTTGTTCCTATATATTTTATTATACAGGAAGGCGCCCCCGATTGCAAGGGCAACGAAAGGCGTTTTTTTCACCCAAAATGCAAGAAAACGCAAGAAAACGGGAGAAAATAAAAGAAAATGAAAAATATTTAAAAAAACTATTGACAAGCCCCCGCCCTCGGTGTATAATGTGCAGGTATTAAAATTATCGGAGGAATTACTATGTCCACATTTATGGCAAAAGCCGAGACCATTGAACGCAAATGGTACGTTCTGGATGCCGCCGGAAAGCCTCTGGGTAAGGTGGCAGTTGCTGCGGCAAACATTCTGCGCGGCAAGCATCGCCCCGAGTTCACTCCTCACGTTGACTGCGGCGAATACGTCATCGTCATCAACGCAGCCAAGGCAGTGCTCACCGGCAAGAAGCTGGAACAGAAGAAGTATTACTATCACACCGGATACATCGGCGGTCTGAAGACTGTCAGCTACAAGGATATGATGGCGAAGAACCCCGAGAAGGCAATCACCCTTGCCGTGAAGGGAATGCTTCCCCACAATTCCATCGGCGACAAGAGCCTGACCCGTCTGAGAGTATTCGCAGGCGACAAACACGATCTCCAGGCCCAGAAGCCTGTTGAGTTGAACTGAGTAAGGGGGAAAAATAAATGAATTACGCAAGTGCAAAGCCTTACTTCTACGGAACAGGCAGAAGAAAGAAATCCGTAGCCCGCGTTCGCATTTACCCCGGCACCGGTGCGATCACCATCAACAAGAGAGATATCGACGACTATTTTGGTCTTGATACCCTCAAGCTCATCGTTCGCCAGCCCTTTGAACTGACGGGCACCGTGGGCAAGTTCGACGTCATCTGCAACGTAGCAGGCGGCGGCATCTCCGGCCAGGCAGGCGCCATCCGTCACGGCATCTCCCGTGCCCTTCTCCAGGCAGACAGCGAGACCTATCGCCCCACCCTCAAGAAGGCAGGCCTGTTGACCCGCGACCCCAGAATGAAGGAGAGAAAGAAGTACGGTCTCAAAGCCGCCCGTCGCGCTCCCCAGTTCTCCAAGAGATAATCACTTATCTTACAGAGTATTCAAAAACCCCGAAACCATCACGGTTTTCGGGGTTTTACTTTTGCCTTGTTTTTTGCTTTGGTGCAAACTTGGTGCAAGTTTTAAAAACACCCTTTGACTGTCAAAAGTCAAAGGGTGTTTTTTGTGTATTATGTAATTACTCAAAGAAACTATGATGTTCCATAATGTATGTGTAATTTAGTTCTTCCAAATTATCCTCATACTCGTAAAATTCATCATCGCACTCGCTTAACACATTGTCGCAATCCAAACTATCAAGTAATTCTTCGCGCTCATCTCTATCGGTTGGAACTTTGCCATTAAATACTGCCAATGCCTTTTTGCAGATTTCTGCAGTTTTGAATGCACCTATCTTTGTAAATGCATCCACTAACTCGTTTGAAAAATCACCACTTGAATTATAGAAGAATTGAGAGAAACCGCCGTTGTTGACTTCTTGCTCCAATATTTGAGTAACATAGAAAACTCTCTCGTGTTCGTTTAGTTTCTCAATGTCATCACCATATTCGCATTTTTTGCAGATGGTTTCACACATATTAACAACGAAATTGTTTCTTTGTATATCCTCGTCATCAACATATTCTTCAGCTGCATTCTCAACAAGATTTCTGATGTTTTCAAAAACATTTCCGTCTTTTGATACTGCATCTTGGAATTTGCGGAATTGCTCATTGTCGGAATCGGAAAGCATTGCTTGTCTAATTTTCATTTGCTCAACGAACGAAACAATAATATCGATGCCTAACAGAGCAAGACCTGCATACAAGCACCAATCAACCCAAATGCCGACAATTAGTAAGATAACACTTGGAACAAAAAGCCAAAAAAAGTGAAAGAGAATGTTTGTGATAAAACCAATCAAAAACAAACTGAATGGATATCTTCTTTCTTTCATAGTGTAGCCCCCTATATTTAGTTTTTTATATTATAGCATAATTTCCCAAAATATTCAATGCAATCTTAATGAGTCATAATAATTCTTTATAGAATCTTTATGACTCTTTTTCTTTATATAAGACTCTTTATTAATCATCATGATTATATAAGCATGATGAGTCTTTGTCTTAAACATAGAGTAATTAGGGTTATGAAGATTGTTAAAGGAATAAAGAATCCTTTTGATTGTTTTTAGAGTTACAAGAAGATTACTTGAAATAAAAAACAAATCCAAATATTGTTTACATGTTACTTTTAAATTTAAGAAGGAGGAATAAAAACAAATACACACATAAGTTAATCTATGAAGGTGGAATTACAAAAGAAACATTTGACCTGATGTGGTCAAAC
>JAZNGI010000022.1:0-4209 GCA_045576375.1 Eubacteriales bacterium | reverse complement strand
CCACGCGCTCTACGCCGTCAAAGCGATCAATAGCCGCCTCGAAGCGGTCGATCTGGCCTTTGATGTCAGATTGCATACCGTGAATGCTTTCGTCGGGGAAATGATAGATCAGCATTTTTAAGGTGAGTTGATCGGAGTAACGCTCGCCCATTTCCGTGAGGCAGAAAAAGTGATCCGCGTGGGGATGAGTGATAAACCAAGCGGCCACCTCGGGCTTCTCCCCGCCGGAAAGGTTTTTCAGATAGTCCAGCAGAATGGGCGCATCGTCCACCATGGAGCCGTCAATGACTACAAGAGAGCCGTCGTCGCATTCAATGACGTAGCTCATGCCGTCCAGAGGCTTTCCCACCGTTTGGAGTTGGTGCAATACGTTCTTTCTTTTCATGGGGATTTTCCTTTTTACTCAGAACGGGAAGCGGCCTCACACAAGCGCGGCTCCCCAAAAGATCCTCCTTGGAGCTCACTGGCATTCTACCATCGGCAGAAGGCTTTGTCAAGGGATTTTCAAGAGAAAATAACACATTTTTCCGCAATTACTCAATCTGCGTGAAAAGGCCCCCGCCGACGGGCGGGGGCATGGGGTCAAACCCTTTTCTTGATGGGAGGAAGCTGAGCGATTACAATGGCGGCAAACATCAAAGCGCAACCTACGCTTTCAGCGGGAGTGGGGATCTGCCCGAGAACGACGATGCCCGCCAGCACGGCAAACACGCTTTCCAGGCACATTAAAATGGAGGCAACCGTGGGATCAGTGTCCTTCTGACCGATGATCTGGAAGGTATACGCCACGCCGCAGGAGAGAAAGCCCGCATATAAAATGGGGATCAGCGCTCCCTGAAGGGCGCTGAGAGTGGGAAGTCCTTCAGCAAAAACAAGGAAGGGCACGGAAAGCACGCCTGCAACGAGAAACTGCAGACAGGAAAGCTTAACGCCGTCCACCCTGGGAGAAAAATGATCCACGCAGAGAATGTGAAAAGCGTAGAGGAGGGCGCAGATCATCGTGTAGAAATCGCCGATCTGCAGGGTGAATTCCTCGTTGATACAAAGAAACCAAAGCCCTGCCGCCGCCAGCACCACGCTGATCCAGGTGAGAACGCCCGTTTTCTTTTTCCAAAAGATCCCAAGAAGGGGGACAAGAACCACATACATGGCGGTGATGAAGCCGGACTTGCCTGGAGTGGTGTACACCAGGCCAATCTGCTGCATGGTGGATGCCGCGAACAAACAGCCGCCGCAGCACAGAGAAGCCGCAAAAAGGTGACGGTCAAAGCCCTTGGAGGGCTTTTTTCTTTTTCGGTTGATTGCATCGATCACAAGGATCACGGGGACCAGGGCAAGGGTGCCGATGAACATTCGGATCCCGTTAAAGGCAAAGGGACCGATCTGATCCATCCCCACGGATTGTGCCACGAAGGTGGTGCCCCAAATAAAGGCGGCAACCAAAAGCATCAGATTTCCCTTGAGTCGTTTCATTTTTTCTCCTCTTCCCGTTGGATCGCGCTTTGATATCAGGACGTTTTTATTCTATGCTGCAATGAAGCAATCGGTTCATTATAACAAAAAACGACAAAAAGCAAAGGGGAAGCCAACGTTCCCCTTCCAAATGGATTATTCTTCTTCCCATTTTGCGATGCGTGCAAGCACTTCTTCCTCCAAAAAGGGAAACTGTCGGGGCAAGACAGGCTCCCGATGGAAGCGGCGAAAGGTGTTTTCATCGTTATAAAGCGCCGCACAGACACAAAACAGCGTCCCGTAGGCCTTCCGATCAAAAAACAGGCAACGCTCGGGAGACTGCAAAGATAGCAGGGCAAGGGCTTTTTGGTTTTCCTTTGCCCGAAGATAGGCATACACCAAATTCAAACTGATCAGAGAACGGAAGGACGGGTTTGCATATCGGCCCAACAGACGGCATAAGGAAAGGATCTGTTGATCGGGGCTCAGGCGGGACACAAGGCGAAGCTTGCCTTGCAGACGCGCCAAAAGAAACAGCCACACGGCGCACACGGCTACGGCAAAGGCACACATGGCCAGCACGGTGCCAAGATA
Organism: Eubacteriales bacterium; assembly: GCA_045576375.1. GTDB lineage: Bacteria > Bacillota > Clostridia > Oscillospirales > SIG627 > SIG685. The sequence goes on along the minus strand of JAZNGI010000022.1, from coordinate 2,163 downwards.
CACCAAATGCCGATATTCCTCCAGAACCTCTCCCTCGGCAATGGCAGAGGCGCAGAGCAGGGCAAACACAAAAAGCAAAAGCCAAACACCAAGAATACGAACCGTTTTTTTTGCTGACAACACTCTTTTCCCTCCTCCGCATTTGCCTCATTATAACAAAATTTGATTTCTCTGTCAATAAATAAATTCCCTCAAGGCGACTGAAAAGAAAAAAGGCAAATATAATAGTACAAAAGCAAAGAAAGGAACCAACAGATGGGCACCCAAACCTTATTTTTACTTCTCCAGGCCTTGGGAATCACGGCTTTTCTCATCTACGGAATGGGAGTGATGAAGGGAGCGCTGGAGCGCTCCAACGGCTCTCTCTTTGAAAAGACGCTCTCATTTTGCACCAAGAACGATCTGTGGGCGGTACTGTTCGGCACGGCGATCACGGCAATCGTTCAATCCTCCGCGGCTATCACCGTGACGGTGGTGAGCCTGGTGGATTCGGGCACCATGAAGCTTCGGCGCGCCATCGGAGTGATTTTGGGGGCCAACGTGGGAACCTGCGTGACCTCCTGGCTTCTCAGCCTAACGGGGCTGAGAAGCGACAATCTTTTTCTCAATCTGTTTCGGGCTGACAACATTGCCTCTCTGGCCGCCGTTGCGGGAGTGGTCTTAAGCCTTGGCTCCCGACAGAAAAAAGAAAGCGGAAGGGGCCTTATCGGCTTCGGACTGGTTTTGTTTTCCGTTCATCTGCTTTCCGAAACCCTCTCTCCCCTTTCCCAAACCGAGGGCTTCCGACAGGCGTTTTTGCTGTTTGAAAACCCGCTGTTCGGCATTTTGGCGGGCACGCTGGTCACGGCCTTGCTTCAATCCTCTTCCGCATCCGTGGGAATCCTGCAAGCCGTCAGCCAAACGGGAGCCGTGAGCGTGGCGGCGGCGATCCCCATTATTTTAGGACAAAATATCGGCACCACCGTGACGGCGCTGATCGCTTCCGCAGGAACCTCTCTCAACGCAAGGCGCTCCGCTTTTATTCATTTTTACATCAATCTGCTGGGGGCGACTGTGTTTCTCATCGGCACCTTTCTTCTCAGCCGCACAAGCGCCGCCCCTTGGTTTTCCTCAGCCGTGGATCCTGCGGGGATTGCGGGAATCCACACCTTTTTCAACGTGATCAGCACCGTGGCGCTCTTCCCGTTTATCGGTGCCTTGGAAAAAACCGCGCTGAATTTGGGAAAAAAGAAAGCAAGGGCATAAAAATAGGAACCGAGAAAGCTCTCGGTTCCCGTTTTTTATTCAAAGTCAACCACTTGGCCCAAGCGGTCGGATTCGAAGGCGGCTTCCATCAGCTTGAACACACGCATTACCTGCTCGTGGGTGATCAGCTGAGTTTCCTTTCCGTCGATGGCGGCGCAAACATTACGGTAGAAATCGTGAACGTCGCTTGTCACCTCAGGCAAGGGCAGTTCCCGAATGGTCTCCTTGCTTCTGGGAGCCATGGTTTTGGTGAGCCCCGCAGAGGTTTCCACGGGAACCACGTTGGTATCCTTTTGGATCTGACAGGTGACGATTTTTCCCTTAAGGCTCCAATCCTCGATCACGGCGGTGCCATTGACGCCCTGCATATACCATCTGGGAAGGTTGATGAAGTTGCTGGTTCCCACTTCCACGTACACGCGGAGGCCGCTTTCAAAATACAGATCCAGGCCAAATCCGTCGTCGCACTCGGCGTTGGTGACGTGATGCATCTTAGCGTAGAGGCGCTTCACCTTGCCGGGAACCATCATCAGAATTTGGTCGATCAGGTGCACGCCCCAATCCAGCATCATTCCGCCGCCGTGCTCTTTTTTTCCTCTCCAGTCGCCGGGGATACCGTGAGATCCTTGCACTCTGGATTCAATGTTGAACACTTCTCCGATGGGACGGGTGTTGAAGATCTCCTTCATCATAAGGAAATCTTTATCCCAACGGCGGTTCTGATGAATTGAAAAAACCTTGCCGGTTTCATCACGAACAGCAATTATCTCTTCAAGCTCTGCGGAATTCAGAGTTACAGGCTTTTCACAGATAACATTTTTACCTGCTCTTAATGCCTTTATTGCCAGATCTTTATGAAAATTATTCGGGACGGCAATTGTAACGATATCAACGGTCTCATCAGCAAGAAGCTCATCA
>JAZNGI010000021.1:0-3159 GCA_045576375.1 Eubacteriales bacterium | reverse complement strand
GACGCAGTACATCAGCGTTTCCCCCATGGATTCCCGCTCAAAGCAAGCGGCGTTTTCCCCTTCCAGCGGATAAAGAAGCTTCATTGATTTTTCCTCCGGATTCCGTTCTTACAGGTAGATCTCCAGGAATTTTCGGCTGGCAGTATCCAGTTTTTTCGGATCGCTGATGATGAAGTTGTTGCCTTCGATGTCTTTCATCAAAACTCTTGAGTCCTCCAACACGCGGATGTTCACAAAGGGGTTGGTGATGACAAAGTTTATGTCGCCGGAGGTGGTTTGGGTGTTCCAGTACTGATAGCCGAACTTGGTTTTCACGGAGAGAATGCGGGTGATCTCGGGGGAGAAATAGCGGATGTGCAGCTCCGTCTCGATGGCGGCGATGCTTTCCTCGTCCATGTCCGAAAGACGGCGGATCATTCCCAGCTCCTTGCCCTTGCCCGCTTTTTTGCTGTCGGGCTCCCGCACGGAGAGAAACTCGTCGGGATTGGTGATGGGAAAGGAGCGGAAGATCACCACGCGGTCCACGTGCTCCTTGATCCCCTTGTGGTTGACAAAGTCCAGGCAGACCAAACCGCCTTCGTTGATGCGGATCTTGGCGTTTTCCTTGGTGAGAGGAATGCTGATGCGCTCCGGCTCAAAGAGGTGGGCAATGTTCTTGTCTTCCATAACGGATCTCCTTTCAACCGATGACCTTTTTCATTGCGTCGGTCTGTAGCGTGTAAAGCTTGTGGAATATGCCTTTTTTGGCAATGAGCTCCTCGTGGGTGCCGTGTTCGGCGATGCGGCCCTCGTTGATCACGTAAAGGGTGTCGCAATCCTTGAGGGTGGAAAGTCTGTGAGCAATGGTAATGGTGGTTTTCCCTTGGATCAGACGGGTCAGGGCCTCCTGAATGAGGCGCTCGGTTTCGGTGTCCATGGCGGCGGTGGCCTCGTCCAGAATGAGGATCTTGGGATCGATCATCAGTGCTCTGGCAATGGAAAGGCGCTGTTTTTCGCCTCCCGAGAGGGCGCGGGTGCCCGCACCGATCACCGTTTCGTAGCCTGCGGGGAGGTTCATAATGAAGTCGTGGGCGTTGGCGGCTCTGGCCGCTTGGATCACCTCGTCGTCCGTGGCGTCGGGGCGGGCGTAGCGAATGTTATCCTTCACGGTGCCCCGGAAGATGAACACCTCCTGGCTGACCACCGCCATGTTCTTGCGGATAAAGTCCAGGGGAAGCTCCTTCACGTTCACGCCGTCCACCTCAATGGAGCCGGAGCAAACGTCGTAAAGGCGCAGGAGCAGGTTCACGATGGTGGTTTTGCCCGCGCCCGTGCGCCCCACCAGTCCCACGCTTTCTCCCGGATGCACGGTGAAGTCCACATCCTTGAGGATGGGGCGGTTGGCGTTATAGTAGAAGCCCACCTTGTTGAAGCGGATGGAGCCTTTGAACTCTTGCGGCTCGTGAGCCGTGGGGCTCTCGGTGATGTCGGGCACGGCGTCCAACACGTCGAACATACGGTTGGCGGAGTTGACGGTGCTGGTGAAGGTGTCGGCAATGGTGGAGAAGAAGGTGAGGGGGGCGAAGATGAGCATGGTGTACTCAATGAAGGTGATAAAATCGCCGTAGCCCATCACGCGGTCCATCACCATAATGCCGCCCAGACCCCACACGGCCTTGCCGCTGACACGGATGAAATAGGCAATGAGCGGGAACACCAGAAGCTGGAGAGCGTTGACCTTCAGATTGGATTTGGCGTAGCGTTCCACCAGGCCCGTGAAGCGGTTGCTCTCGGTGTCCTCCTTGGCAAAGGCCTTCACCACGCGAATGCCCACCAGGTTGTCGTTGAGCATGGCCGTCATGGAGCTTCGCCTTCTCCAGCGGAGGGTGTAGGCCATGTCCAGCTTGGGCAGGCCTTTTTTCAGAATGATCAGGATGAGGGGCACGGGGACAAACACGATGAGGGAAAGCTGAGGATTGGCGACGAACATCATCACGGCGGCAGCAACGAAATTGACCGCGTTGATGATCAAAGCGGGAACGCTGTCCAAAAAGAAGGTGCGAATGGCCAGGGCATCGTAATCCACGCGGGTGATGAGTTTTCCCGTCTGATTGTTGTTAAAGTAGGAAAGGCTCAGGGCTTGCATGGCTTGGAACACGTCCAGCTTCATATCCAGGGTGGCTTTGTTGGACATGGTGGCGTTGATGCGGCGGCGGAGGATCTGCAACAGCACCAAACCGGCGGCGCAGGCCAGGATCAGTCCCACGCCCAGCCATGCGTTGTGGCGGATGAAGGCGTTTGGCTCTTCGGGGTTGAGCACCCGATCGTAGAGGAAGGTTCCCGAAAGGAAGGGAGACACCAGAGTGAGGGCGCAGGTGGCAACGGCGGTGAGAAGCACGCCGATGAGATGGAACTTATAGGGGAAGAAATAGCCCATGACCCGCTTATAGAGGGACTTTTTGTCTAAACAGTCCACGCACACCCTGCGCTGACGGTCGGTATAGGGCTTGCCGCACTTGGGGCAGTACACGTCGAAGCCGGAAAAGATCTCGTCGTTTTCGCTCACTTCTTCGCCCTTGAGGTAGCGCTCTGCCACCTGCACAAAGCAGAACAGCTTCTTTTTCACGGCGTTGGTTCCCAAAGCCAGGAGAACGGTTTTCTTTTCCTTGGTGTTGAGCACCACGCGGTTGATGGTTGCCAAGCTGTCCACGGTGATGCCCGAAAGCTGAGAAAGGGGAAAGCGCCGCAAGCGGTCTGCGGCAAGATCCAGGCAGAAGAGCTCGCTTTTTGATAAAAAAAGCCAGATCTCTCCGAAGGTTCCCTCCGAAGCAAGATCCAGCTTCAAACAAATATCAATAAGCTCCGTACAAACGGAGTTTTCCTTGAGCTTCTGCAAAATTTTTTCCGACGGCTTGTCCAACGGGTACATCGGTTATTCCTCCTTAGGGACAAAAGCCTTTGGCTTTTATCCGGACGGTGAGTTTTTTTGCGTACTTATACTACAATAAAACCGCTCAAAAGGCAAGGGGGTTGGGCTAATTTCTTCAGTTTTGTTAAAATTAAACAAAAACCAAGTGTGAGAATTGGCGGGTTTTCCTTGCCGAAACCGGTCTTGACCTTCGTTTCTTTTTCACATTTCTCTTGACTTGCCATTGCTTTTGGGTTATAATATTTCTCGGG
>JAZNGI010000020.1:0-5020 GCA_045576375.1 Eubacteriales bacterium | reverse complement strand
TGCCGAATCGGAACCAAGCGTATGCTGGAGATCCTCACCAGAATCACCGAGGGCAACGCAACTCTGGACGATCTGGATCAGCTGGACGAGCTGAGCAAGACCATTAAGGCCAGTAGCCTTTGCGGTCTGGGCCAGACCTCTGCCAATCCCGTTATCTCCACTCTGACCCACTTCAGAGATGAGTACATCACCCACATCGTGGACAAGAAATGTCCCGCCAAGGTTTGCAAGAACCTGATGAGCTACGTGATCGAAGAGGACAAGTGCAAGAAGTGCAGCCTCTGCGCAAGAAAGTGCCCCGTGAACGCCATCACCGGCGTGGTTGGCAAGGAGCCCTACGTGATCGATCAGGACAAGTGCATCAAGTGCGGCATGTGCATTTCTTCTTGTAAGTTCAACGCCATCGTTAAGAAATAAGGGGGGAAATGAAAATGGCTATGATCAATATCAAAATCGAAGGAATTCCCTATCAGGTCGAAGAAGGCCTGACCATTCTGGAAGCCGCCAAGGTCTGCGGCTACGAGATCCCCTCTCTGTGTACCTACAATCACGGTGAGTGCTCCAAGGGCTCCTGCCGCGTGTGTCTGGTGGAAGCCACCGGTGCAAGAGGCTTGGTTGCATCCTGCGTGTACCCCGTTAACGAGGGCATGGAGATCACCATCTCCTCCCCCAAGGCGGTTGCCGCCCGCAGAGCTTCCGTGGAGCTTCTGCTCTCCAATCACTCCTTCAAGTGCCAGCAGTGCGAAAAGAACGGCGATTGCGAGCTTCTCCACGTTGCTAAGATCACCGGTGCCAGAGAAGACCGCTTTGCAGGCTCCAAGACCGAAACCACCATTGACACTCTGACACCTTCCATCGTGAGAGATACCTCTAAGTGTGTTCTTTGCGGACGTTGCATTGCAAGATGCCAGAACGCTCACGGCCACGGCATCCTCGGCTTTGAGAAGAGAGGCTTCAACACCATCGTTGCTCCCGCAGAGAACCGCTCCTTCGGCAAGTCTCCCTGCATTATGTGCGGACAGTGCGTGAACGTATGTCCCACCGGCGCTTTGATGGAAAAGAGCGAGATCGGCAAGGTGGACGAGGCAATGGCTCAGGGCAAGTACGTTGTGGTTCAGACCGCTCCTGCCGTGAGAGCCGCTTTGGGCGAAGAATTCGGCATGAAGATCGGCACTCCCGTGACCGGAAAAATGGTTGCGGCTTTGAGAAGACTGGGCTTCAAGAAGGTGTTCGACACCAACTACGCCGCTGACCTGACCATTATGGAAGAAGCCACCGAGCTTCTCGGCAGAATCAAGAACGGCGGCAAGCTTCCCATGATCACCTCCTGCTCTCCCGGATGGGTCAACTACGCAGAGCTTCGCTACGGCGACCTGCTGGGCCATCTGTCCTCCTGCAAGAGTCCTCACGAGATGTTCGGCGCGATCCTGAAGCATTACTACGCAAAGAAGAACGACATTGCTCCCGAGGATATGTTCGTAGTTTCCATTATGCCCTGCACCGCAAAGAAGGCAGAAAAGGAAAGAGAACAGCTTGTTACCAAGGGTCTCAAGGACGTGGATGCAGTTCTCACCACCAGAGAGCTGGCAAAACTCATCAAGAGAAGCGGTATCAACTTCACCAAGCTTCCCGACGAGGAGTTTGACAACGACATCGTGGGCGATTACACCGGCGCAGGCGTTATCTTCGGCGTTACCGGCGGTGTGATGGAAGCCGCTCTGAGAACCGCTCACTTCGTTCTCACCGGCAAGGAGCACGCTCCCGTGAAGTTTGAGGAAGTTCGCGGCTTTGACGGCATCAAGGAAGCCTCCTTCGATCTGAACGGTATCACCCTGAACGTTGCCGTTGCTCACGGCATGAAGAACGCAAAGGTTCTCCTCGATCAGATCAAGGCAGGCGAAAGCAAGTATCACTTCATCGAGATCATGGGTTGCCCCGGCGGTTGTATCGCAGGCGGCGGTCAGCCCTACGTGAAGCCCTGCTTCCTCCCCGAGGAAGGTCTTGATATTCTCGACACCTACAAGGAAAAGAGAGCGGCCGCTCTCTACACCGAGGACGAGAGACAGGCGGTTCGTTGCTCTCACAACAACCCCCAGATCAAGGCACTCTACGATGAGTTCCTGGGCGAGCCCAACAGCCACCTGGCTCACGAGCTTCTCCACACCGGCTACGCAGCAAGAGACGCTTTTGCCGACTAAGCCTGTGACAGGATAAAAACCAAAGATTTTCCAAGGGCGGAGGGTGAAAATTCACCCTCCGCCCGATTCTGTTTTTCTAACGTGTAACAGCCCCTCATTTCCCTTTTCAACTGTCCGAAGGACAATATCACTACGCGTAGCATAATATATCAAAATAACTCGCCTTTCGGCGAATATAAATGAGGCACCTTCCTTACGGAGGGTGCCTCATGCGACGCTTTTCTGTTTTTGTTACACTTTGCAAACGGCCTTGAGAAGGTTAAGAATCATTTGGTTTCTCCCGCCTCAAACGTTACGTTGATAGCACCGATGCCACCGTTGATCTCAATACTGTTGGCTGTGTTAGTGCTGCTGCCGTAATCGGTGACGTTTTTCCCGTCAACCGAGAGATTTCCAAGGCCTTTTTCAATGTCCAACCTGTAATCTTCCTTCTTTCCGATTACGGTTATATTAGACTCTCCCACACCTAAATCAAATTCGCTTTCTCCGGTAAGCACAGACCTTAGATTCAACTGACCCACACCCATATCTAAATCAAGGTTATGGAGTGCGCCGCCCGACACGGTGATTTTTCCTGCACCGCCGTCAATATCAACATCAGAGGTTGCAATAAGCGTATCAATGATAACCTCGCCCGCACCGAGCTCAAAAGTCAGAGTGCTTGCGGATAACCGATCCACCGTCAGTCTGCCTGCTCCCGTTGTGATATTTGCTTTTTCAAACACCGTATCCGCGGGAATACAGACAGTTAGCTTAGCGCCGGCATAGGTACTGCCGAACTTCTTTGTTTCCTTAATCGTTAAAACGCCGTTTTCCTCCTCAACGGTGAGGTGCTTTAAATTGCTTTCAACAAGGAAGCTTTTTCCTTGCTTAATTGTAAAATCAGCGGCGTTGATCTCAACCTCCAGACTGTTGATATGGGATGAAACCTCATAAGTTCTAACATCCTCGGTTATTGCATCGCCACCGAAAAATCCGTCAAGCAAACCAACTGCACCGAGTATTCCGCCGATAATGGAAACGGCAAGAAACACAGCAAACGCCATGGCCAAATATTTGACCACTTTTTGAAATGGGGTCATTTTATTTCAACGCCTCCGAACATACAAGTGCCGCTTACGTAAACGGTGGGAGCATCTTTGTGTGCGCAAGTCTTATTGGAAACACCGCCAAAGATACTGACGGAGCTTACCTTTACGTTGATATGATCGGGAACTAAGATATCAACACCGCCGAAAATGGCAGAACTGCGAATAGCACAATCCTTTTCAATCACGGCATTTCGCAGATCGCATTTCACGCCGCCGAAAACGGCGGTAAGCTCGGCACCTTCGAACACTTGGCCGTCAAATTTGAGATCGCAACCGGAGAAGATGGCACAACCGACCTTTGCTTGGCCGCCGTTTTGTTTCATCTTGGCGATGATCTCATTTGCCTTATTGCCGAAAAGACCGGAGAAGACCATCTTCAAGCCGATCATTACAATAACGGCGGGAACGAGCAGTTTCCACAACACAGAGAAACTCAAAATATCTTGGCAACACAATAACAAGGATACACCGACTGCTATGCCGATGATATTCCCCGTCTTTTCCCGCTGGGTAAACAACCCTATGGCACACGGCAGAATAAGAAACAAAGTCCACCAACCGTCAAAGAAGATGTTGATGTTGGTTATATTGAATGCGTTCAGTGCAAACAATGCACCTGCTGCAATCAACACGATTCCCCAAAGTACGCTACTGATTTTTTTCATTGCATTTCCTCTTTTCGATGATCAAGATTGGCATTTTGAAGAAGTTTATTCCGCCTAGTTTATAGCAGCTTAGCAGTTTCTGCGTGTCACAGATTTTCCAGAAATTTCTTAACGGTATCCCTGGCTTTGATGATATCTTGCTGGGGATCTGCCCCTGTTTTTCTTTCCACGGTGAGGTATCCGTCAAAGCCCGAGCGCTTGAGTGCGGCGAGGTAGGCGGGAAAATCCACGCTTCCTTCTCCCAACGGCGTTTCCTTGAAGAACTCCGCCACGTTGAGCCCACCGCTCCCCCCTGTTGCAAACCCATGATAGATGGCCTTGGGGGTGGTTTTTTTCAGCATCACGCCGTCCTTGGCGTGGGTGTGAACGATGTGTTTTCCCAGAAGCTCCACCGCTTCCACCGGGTCCTGATCGGTGACCATTACAAAGTTGGCGGGGTCAAGATTCACTCCCACGCCGCCGCGGGTGGCCTCCACAAAGCCCAACAGCGTTTTGGCGCTTTCGGGGCCCGTTTCAATGGCAAGGGTGACTCCCTTTGTCACGGCGTATGCTCCGCAGGCAGTGAGAGCTTCCAGCATCACGGTGTAGACGGGATCCTGAGGATCGTCGGGAATGACACCGATGTGCGTGGTGACAACGGGGCTCTCCAGCTCGTTGGCAAGATCCACGATACGCTTGGTCATCTCCACGCGCCGAGAATTGTCGGAAGCGATCCGGAATCCGTGGCCGCCCATGTCGCCGCAAAGGGCGCTGACTTCTAATCCAAGGGTGTTCAATTTTCTTTTATAGCGAACTCTTTCTTCCCTGTTCAGCACCTCGGGGCTGAATTGGCCCCTGGTGGCATAGATCTGCACGCCGTGGAACCCAAGTTGAGCCGCACACTCCAAAGCACCGTCCACGGGAAGCTTAAAACTGTCGGTAATTACCCCGATCTTCATTTTCCGTTTTCTCCTATAATGCAGAGGTTAGATGGATAAGTTAGGGCTTGCCTCTTCACGATTGACCTTTTTGCCATCATACCATAAAGCCGTTTCCTTGTCAATCAACTGTTTAGTAAAAAATAGTA
>JAZNGI010000019.1:0-2301 GCA_045576375.1 Eubacteriales bacterium | reverse complement strand
CTGGGCTTCTCCTCCCGCGAGGAGCTGATGCAATTCAAGGATCCGAAGCGAAAGCAGCTGATCCAAAAGGCGCTGATGCAGATCGAGGCCCGAGCCGAGGATCTCCTTTTCACCAAGGAGCACTTTTCGGGCGCCAAGCTGTTTTTGGAGGTCAATTTCCGCCGATGGAGCGGCGAAAGCACCGAGGAAGGCTTCGACCCCGCGCCCGACCTGATACAAAGCGGACGGGATCAATGGGCAAAGTAAAGGGCGACGGCATTGCGCCGTCGCCTCTTCGCGTTTATTTGAATAAAAAGATCTGCCTCTTCACCGAGGGCACCTTCAGCAAAAGCCCCGCCCCCAACAGGGTCAGGATCAGCTCCGGCACAAGATAAAAGCCGTTGTAGCAAAGAGAATACAGCCAGGGATTGGTGAACACCACCGAGGTGCCGAAGATCTCCACCGTTTCCGTGATGATGGCAAAAATGATGGCTCCGCTGAGTACGTGGCACACAGCCCGCGCACCAATGGCGAACACCACGCCCCACAGGACTCCCGCCGCGCCCTTGCTTCTCCACACGCCCGCCAGCCCCAACAGGGTGAAGGGCAGAAGATAGTCCAGCACGATGCAGCCCGCCAGCGCCTCGGGGGAAAGCCCCCAGGAGAACAGGCCGCCCACGGTGATACTCTGCACCAACTGGAGAAGGGAATAGCAAAAGGCGCTTCCCAGGCCCCAGCGCAGTCCGTGGCGCACGGAAAGGATCACGATGGGGAGCATGCTCAACAGCGTCACAGAGCCCTCCATCGGCATGGTGAAAATGCGCACGTAGCTGAGGACGAAGGCCAAAGCCACCATCACGGCGCATTCCGCCAGGATCACGGTTTTTCGTTTTTGGTTTTTCATTTGGTATGCCTCCCGCAATAAAAAATTTCGCGGAAACACACCGCGAAACAAACAAGAGGCTATACAGCAACATTGTTCCCTCCGACGGTATGATCCGTATCAGGTTTGAAGGGTATGATCTCAGCCGCTTTCGCGGCACCCCTACAACATTACGGGAGTATTATATCACACCCCCCGACTTTTGTCAAGAACACACGGAAAGGAAATTATGAAAAAACTGCAAGAATATTTGCTCAATATCCACCCCTACGAGCCTCAGGAGCGCTTTTTTCGCTCCACCAAGCGCCGCATTGCCTACGGGGGCGCCCGCGGGGGCGGCAAAAGCTTTGCCATGCGCACCAAGCTGATCCTTTTGAGCCTCAATTATCCCGGTATTCAGATCCTGCTTTTGCGCCGCACCTATCCCGAATTGCGGGAAAACCACATCAATCCCATGCGCCGCCTGTTAAAAGACATCGCCTCCTATAAGGAAAGCACCAAGGAGTTTCTCTTCCCCAACGGCAGCCGCATCAAGCTGGGCTACTGCGCCGACGAAGCCGACACCCTCCAGTACCAGGGACAGTCTTATGAGGTGATCGGCATGGAAGAAGCCACCCAGTTCACCGAATTTCAGTACACCGCCATGACCGAGTGCTGCCGTCTGTCGGGCATGATGAAAGACGCCTTCGTCCCCCGAATGTATTTCACCTGCAACCCCGGCGGCGTGGGCCACGCCTGGATCAAGCGCCTGTTTATTGATCGGGAATATCGCTCCGGCGAAGACCCCGAGGATTACGATTTCATCCCCTCCACGGTGTTTGATAACCGCTACCTCATGGAAAACAACCCCGAGTATCTCAAGACTCTCCAAAGCTTGCCCGAGCTCCGCCAAAAGGCCATGCTCTATGGGGATTGGGATGCCTTCGAGGGTCAGTACTTCCCCGAGTTCGACCGCTCCCGCCACGTGGGCACTCCCTTCGAGATCCCCGATTCCTGGACGAAACTTGCCTGCCTGGATTACGGCTTGGACATGACCGCCTGTCTCTGGCTTGCCTATCCTCCCGACCACAGTCGGGTGGTGATCTATCGGGAGCTGTACTGTCCCGATCTGATCCTGTCCGAAGCCGCCGCCCGCATCAAGGAGGCCAACAAAAGCGACCGCCTCAAATACATCGTGGCCAGCCCCGACCTGGGGGGCCGCCGCCAGGACAGCGGGAAAACGGGCTTTGACATTCTCCGCAGCTACGGACTCTCAGGGCTCATCCCCGCCCAAAACGAGCGCATCCCCGGCTGGCGCAGAGTGCGGGAATTTCTCGCCGCCCAAGGAAAAGAAGCACCCTATCTGCAGATCTTCCCCGCCTGCGCCAACCTTTTGCGCACCCTGCCCCGCCTGTGCTTTGACCCCAACGACACCGAGGACGTGGCCTCCACCCCCCACG
>JAZNGI010000018.1:0-6357 GCA_045576375.1 Eubacteriales bacterium | reverse complement strand
GTCCTTGGACGATCTGATTTTGCTGGATTTGTAAAAAAGAAAAACACCGTCTTCTTTTTGCGTTATGCTTGCCGTAAGGTGTTTGGGAAGGACGAAACCGTTGAACGATAAGCAATTCTCTTCCGATTCCCCCCTTTGTTTGGGAATCGATATCGGCTCTACCACGGCAAAACTGGTATTGCTGGAAAATGATACCGTCATATTTCAAACCTACGAAAGACATTTGTCCTGCGTGCGACAGAAGACCCTGGAGCTTTTGGAAAAGCTTCTTCCCCTGGCATCCGACCGTCCCCTTCGGGTGGCGCTGTCGGGCTCCGCAGGGCTGGGGTTGGCACAAACGGCGGGGATTCCCTTCGTCCAGGAGGTGTTTGCCACGGGAGAGGTGGTCCGCGCGCTGGAGCCGGATGCCTCCGCGGTGATCGAGCTGGGCGGGGAGGACGCCAAGATCATCTTCTTCGGTGCCATGCCCGAGGAACGGATGAACGGAAGCTGTGCGGGAGGCACGGGTGCCTCCATCGACCAGATGGCCACTCTTCTCAACGTTACCACGGACCAAATGGATGCCCTGAGTCTGCAAAGCACGCAGATCTATCCCATTGCTTCCCGTTGCGGCGTGTTTGCCAAGACCGATGTTCAGCCTCTGCTGAATCAAGGCGCCCGCAAGGAGGACATTGCCGCCAGTATTTTCCAGGCCGTGGTGAATCAGACCGTGGCGGGACTGGCCAGAGGAAGAAAAATCAACGGTAAGGTGCTCTTTTTGGGCGGCCCTCTGCACTTTTGCAAGGGTCTGGGTCTGCGCTTTCGGGAAACGCTCAAGCTCAGCGATTCCCAGGCGGTGTTCCCGGAGTACGCGCTGATCAGCGTGGCCATGGGCGCCGCCATGTACGCTCGGGAAAGCGGAGCTCAGTTGACTCTGCCCGATCTGATCCGAAGGATCTCCCTCTCCCGTGAGGAGATCAACATCTCCCGTGCTCTGCCTCCTTTGTTTGAATCAGAGGAAGCGCTGGAAGATTTTCGCCGCCGCCACGCTCTTTCCCGCGTGGAAGAGGTTGATATCGCCGCCTACGAGGGCGACGCCTATTTGGGAATTGATTGCGGCTCCACCACTACGAAGTTGGTTCTTCTCAGTGCGGATAAAAGAATCCTCTATTCTTATTACACCTCCAATCGGGGCGAGCCCGTGGAGGTGGTGCTGGAGCAGTTGAAAACCATCCGCTCCCTGTGTGCCCATCGGATCCGCATCTGCGGCAGTGCCGTCACGGGCTACGGGGAAGAGCTGATTCGCAACGCCTTCGGGGTGGATCTGGGCGTGGTGGAAACGCTTGCCCATTACACCGCCGCCAAGCACTTCGATCCCCAAGTGGATTTCATTCTTGACATCGGCGGCCAGGACATCAAGTGCTTCCGCATTAAAAACGGCGCTATTGACAGCATTATGCTCAATGAGGCCTGCTCCTCGGGATGCGGCTCTTTTTTGGAGACCTTTGCCCGCTCCCTGGGCACCACCATTGCCGAATTTGCCGATCGGGGTCTGTTTGCCAAAACCCCCGTGGATCTGGGAAGCCGATGCACGGTGTTTATGAATTCCATGGTGAAGCAATGTCAGAAGGACGGCGCCACCGTGGAGGATATCTCTGCGGGTCTTTCCGTGAGCGTGGTGAAAAACGCGCTGTATAAGGTCATTCGCGCGGGAAGTGCCGATGAATTGGGTCGCCACGTGGTGGTGCAGGGCGGCACGTTTTATAACGACGCCGTGCTCCGTGCCTTTGAAACGGAGCTGGGAAGGAACGTCACCCGTCCCGCCATTGCAGGACTGATGGGGGCGTACGGCGCCGCCTTGTGTGCAATGCGCCTGAAACACAGCGCGCTTATGAGCACCCAAGAGCTACAAGGCTTCTCTCACACCGCCGTTTCCGCCGTGTGTAAGGGATGCACCAACTATTGTCATCTCACCGTGAATACCTTCAACGGCGGCAGGCGCGTCGTTTCGGGAAACCGTTGCGAAAAGGGCGCAGGTCTGGGCGGCACTGCCCGGGAAGCTCTGAATCTGTATGAATATAAGCGCTCTCTTCTTTCTCCCGGCACGGACGACAGTCATAACCGCCGTTTGTTGCGCGTAGGGCTTCCTCTTGCTTTGGGAATGATGGAGCTTTTGCCCCTGTGGAAGGGATTTTTTGAGAGCCTGGGCTTTGGCACCGTGGTGTCGGGTCCTTCCTCCAAACGGCTTTACGAAAAAGGCCAGTTCACCATCCCCTCCGATACCGTTTGCTATCCCGCCAAGCTCATGCACGGCCACGTGGAGCAGTTGCTGGATGAAAAGGTGGACGCGGTGTTCTATCCCTGTCTGAGCTATAACGTAGACGAAAAGAAAAGCGATAATTGCTATAACTGTCCCGTGGTGGCCTATTATTCGGAATTGCTTAAATCCAATATGGAGCGGCTGAAGGATACCCGTTTTCTCTTTCCCTTTCTTGATATCAATCATCAGGGCAGATTGGCCCGGGGCTTGTACCATTGCCTCAAGCAGCATTTTGATTTTCTTACTCTTGGGGAAGTGAAGCGCGCCGTCAGCGACGGATGGCGCTGTTACGAGAACTATCTCTCCTCTGTGAAAGAGAAGGGAAGGGAGATCATGGCGCAGGCAAGGGAAAAGAAGCAGAGGATCATGGTCCTTGCCGGACGCCCCTATCACGCCGATCCCGAGATCGGCCACGGAATCGACAATCTTGCCGCTTCCTTGGGCTTTGCCGTAGTGAGCGAAGACGCCGTGTGCGATTTGGTTTCCCGACGGGAAGTGCGGGTGCTGGATCAGTGGACCTATCATTCCCGCCTGTACCGTGCCGCCCAATACGCCGTGGAGCACCCGGATGTTCAACTGGTTCAGTTGGTGAGCTTCGGATGCGGCGTGGATGCCATCACCACCGATGAGGTGCGCTCCATCCTGGAGCAGGGAGAAAAGTTTTATACTCAGATCAAAATTGACGAGATCACCAATCTGGGCGCGGTGAAGATTCGGTTAAGAAGTCTCTTGGGCGCATTGGAGGAGCAGGAAAGCAATGAGGAATAACTACGTATCCTTTGAAGAGGGAATGAAGAAGGAGTATACCATTCTCGTGCCCGATATGCTTCCCAGGCATTTTAAGCTTCTTTCCCGCGTGATGGGAAATTTCGGCTATCGGATGGAGCTTCTCACCACCTCCGGCAAGGAAATTGCCGATACGGGGCTCAAATACGTTCATAACGATACCTGTTATCCCGCCATTCTGGTCATCGGACAGTTCATCCACGCCCTGCAGAGCGGGAAGTACGACGTACATAAAACCGCGCTGATCCTCACGCAGACGGGGGGCGGTTGCCGCGCCTCCAACTACATTCATCTTCTCAGAAAAGCGCTGGAGAAGGCGGGGCTGGGCTTTGTGCCCGTGATCAGTTTAAACTTCTCCGGCTTGGAAAAGCATCCCGGCTTTCGGCTCACTCTGCCTTTGTTGGTGAGAATGGTCTACAGCGTTCTCTACGGCGACCTTCTCATGGCGCTGGTCAACCAGTGCAAGCCCTACGAGCGCGTCCCCGGGGCAACGGAGCGCCTGGCAGACGAATGGACCGCCCGCTTAGCGGAAGAAATGAAGGAAAAGTCCAAGATCAACTATAAAAAAGTGCTGGCCAATTACCAAAGCATCGTCAGCGATTTTTCCCGCCTGGAGCGAACCCGTGAGGAAAAGCCCCGCGTGGGGATCGTAGGGGAGATTTATGTTAAATATTCTCCCATGGCCAACAACCACCTGGAAAACTTCCTTCTTCGGGAAGGCGCCGAGCCGGTGGTGCCGGGGCTCTTGGATTTCTGCCTGTATTGCGTGTTCAATATGGCGCAGGACTGCCAAAGGTATGGCTTGGCAAAAACACTTTCCCCCGTGTTCCGACTGGCTCTTCACTTTTTGGAAAACA
Organism: Eubacteriales bacterium; assembly: GCA_045576375.1. Taxonomy (GTDB): domain Bacteria; phylum Bacillota; class Clostridia; order Oscillospirales; family SIG627; genus SIG685. The sequence continues at coordinate 2,415 of JAZNGI010000018.1, read as the reverse complement.
AACAAAAGGATCTTTTGGAGGCGATCAAGGCCGGCGGCTTTCGTGCCCTTTCTCCCTTTTCCCACACCGCTTCCCTTGCCAAAGGCACCATCAGTCACGGTGTAAAAATGGGCGAGGGCTGGCTGTTAACGGCGGAAATGCTGGAGCTGTATGAATGCGGCGTGAACAACGTGGTTTGCGCACAGCCCTTTGGGTGTCTGCCCAATCATATTTGCGGAAAAGGTGTGAGCAAGCAGATCATGGAAACTCACCCGGGAATGAACATCGTTCCCATTGATTACGACGCGGGTGCTACCCAGGTCAACCAGGAAAATCGCCTGAAATTGATGCTTGCCACCGCTTCCCGAAGATCTCAAGGAGGATCCCATGATGCACCCTGATCTCTGTGAAATTCTCATTGATGAGGAAGAGATGGAGGCCATTGTGCGCCGTATTGCCGCTCAAATCGACAAGGACTATGGCGCGGAAGGCAAAAAACTCGTTCTTTTGTGCGTTCTCAAAGGCTCCGTTGTTTTTATGGGCGAGCTGATGAAGCGCATCACCGTTCCCGTGGAGATTGATTTTATGAAGGTTTCTTCCTACGGCGATTCCACCGTCAGCTCCGGCAGGGTGAACATCATTTTAGATATTCTCCGCGGCGATCTGCACACCTGTGACGTTCTCATCGTGGAGGATATCGTTGACTCGGGGAAAACCCTGTCCTACCTGACGGAGTATCTTCTTCTGAAGGGCGCGGCCAGCGTCAAGACCTGCACTCTTCTGGATAAACCCTCCCGCCGCAAGGTGGAGTTTCGGGCGGATTACGTGGGCAAGGAGATCCCCGATGAATTCGTGGTGGGCTACGGCCTGGACTACAACGAGCGCTACCGCACGTTGCCCTACGTGGGCATTCTCAAGCCCGAGATCTATTCTGCAACCGGCGAAAATTGAAAGTTTTTTTCCCTTTTTGGAAAATGCTCTTGCAACTCAAAGAAAAGTATAGTATAATTGGTAAGTATCAACGAAAAGGAAAGGGAGACAGATGATCGGACATCTTCTTTTGATTTTTCTTATCTCCATGCTTCCCGTGGTGGAGCTGAGAGGCGCCATTCCCTACGCTGCCGTGTTTTCCATCGACGTTTGGCTGGCGGCTGTGGTGGCGGTGCTGGGAAATATCGTTCCCGTTCCCATCGTGATCTGGGGAATGGATAAGCTCATCGAGCTTTTTGGGAAAACCAAGGGAATCGGTCCTTTGCTCACCCGTTTTGTTGCCCGCGCCGAAAAAAAGGCGAAAGCGGCGGGAAACATCGGAATGCTGGGCTTGCTGATCTTCGTTGGGATCCCGCTTCCCGGAACGGGCGCTTGGACGGGAGCAATGATCTCCTCCATCCTCAAGCTTCCCCCCAAAAAATCCGTTTTCGCAATTTTCGGAGGCCTGGTAATGAGCGCAACCATTATGTGCATCATTTCCTATTTGCTTCCCGATCTGTTTAAGGCTCTGTTTATGTATTGACCCCAAATCACCGCATTGCGGATATAGGAAAGGAAACCTGATTATGAGAAAATTTTTTACCTCGGAATCCGTCACCGAAGGACATCCCGATAAGATCTGCGACCAAATCTCCGACGGCGTGCTGGATGCGATCCTCGCTCAGGACAGCACCGCCCGCGTTGCCTGCGAGACCGCCGTTACCACGGGTCTTGTGGTAGTTATGGGTGAGATCACCACCGACGCTCGCTTTGACGTGCAGAAGATCGCTCGGGAAACCATTCGCTCCATCGGCTACGACAGAGCAAAATACGGCTTTGACTGCGACACCTGCGCCGTGATCAACTCCATCCACCAGCAGTCTCCCGACATTGCCATGGGTGTGGATAAGCTGGGCGCGGGCGACCAGGGAATGATGTTCGGCTATGCTTGCGATGAAACGGACACTCTGATGCCTCTTCCCATCTATTTGGCTCACGAGCTGGCCAAGAAGCTCACCGCTGTCAGAAAAGACGGGACTCTTTCCTATCTGAGACCCGACGGAAAAACTCAGGTCACCGTGGAATATGAAGACGGCGCTCCCAAGAGAGTGGACACCGTGGTCATCTCTTCTCAGCACAGCGCCGAGGTGGAGCAGGATACCATTCGCAACGATATCATCCGTCACGTGGTGGCAACCACCATTCCCGCTTCTCTTATGGACGACGACACCAAGATTCTCGTGAACCCCACGGGACGTTTCGTGGTGGGCGGCCCCCACGGCGACTCCGGTCTCACCGGCAGAAAGATCATCGTTGATACCTACGGCGGCTACGGCAGACACGGCGGCGGCGCCTTCTCCGGAAAGGATCCCACGAAGGTGGACCGCAGCGCTTCCTACGCTGCTCGCTACCTGGCAAAGAACGTAGTAGCCTCCGGCCTTGCCCAAAAGTGCGAGGTACAGATTG
>JAZNGI010000017.1:0-3003 GCA_045576375.1 Eubacteriales bacterium | reverse complement strand
TAGGCACGGAAGAGTTGGCCCACATGGAAATTGTAGGAGCTATTCTCTACCAGCTGACCAAGAACCTTTCCGTGGAGGAGATCAAGGCCTCGGGCTTTGACACCTACTTTGTGGACCACACCACGGGCGTTTGGCCCCAGGCGGCAAGCGGAATGCCGTTTTCCTCGGCTACCTTCCAGTCCACGGGAGATCCCATTGCCGATCTTCACGAGAACCTGGCAGCAGAACAGAAGGCGCGTCTCACTTACGACAACATCCTTCGTCTGATCGACGATCCCGACGTGATCGACCCCATCCGCTTCCTGCGGGCAAGGGAAGTGGCGCACTTCCAACGCTTCGGTGAAGGCCTTCGCCGTTTGCACGATCAGCTGGATTGCGACAATTACTATGCCTGCAATCCTTCCTTCGACCGCGGATGTATGAAGGGCGACTGCTGAATCTTCACCGCTCGTATTTCGGTACGGGCGGTTTTTCTTGCATTTCAGAAGGTGCTGTGGTACAATGGGAGCAGTAACAAGAGAGGAGTTGCCCCCATGCCCCCTTCCGTCATTGATGCCATCAGCGATTTTATCTTCGTTTCCCATCCGCCCCGTAAGTCCGACGTGATCTTTCTTCCCGGCGGCTCCAATCCCCGCCAGGGCGAGCACGCCGCCAAGCTCTATGGAGAGGGCTGGGCGCCCTTGCTTTTTCCCTCGGGAGGGGTCAGTGTGAAGTTTGATCGGTGGCAGGGTGTGGCAGAGCGTGGGGAACAGTATAACGGGGAGTATCATAGCGACTGTGAATTCCTCACCGATGTGTTGATCCGAAACGGCGTTCCCGCCGATGCCATCGTGGGGGAGGATCGCTCGGGGCACACCCGCGACAACGCCTACCTTTCCCGTCAATTGGCGGATACAAGAGGAATCTTTCCCCAAACGGCCATCATTGCCTGCAAATCTTTTCACGCCCGCCGTTGCCTGATGCTCTATTCCATGGCCTTTCCCCAAACGGAGTTTATCGTTTGCCCCGTGGATTGCTACGGCATCACCAAGGACGCCTGGTTTACCTTTGAAGAAGGGATCGACAAGGTACTGGGCGAATTAAGCCGTTGCGGCAATCAATTTGTGGGAGATATTAAGAATTATCTCAGAGAGAGGGGAGAGCTCCGTGCGTGAAACAAAAGAGCAGATTGACCGTAAAAGCAACGGCTCTTTTTTGGATCGCAGGAAAGAACTTGACAAACACCTGTTTTTGTGTTACACTTTCCTTCGTTGCGAGGGAGCAGCAAGTCAACTTGTGTTAACACCAAGCACGGCTCGGTTCCGTGCTTTTATTTTTTGCAGCGGAGGATCATCCAATGGAGCTTGGTTTCCCCTTCTTTTTTAATAGCATCCTGCTTGGCGTGGGACTGGCCATGGATGCCTTTTCCGTGTCCCTGGCCAACGGCCTCAATGAAGCGGGCATGAAGAAGGGAAGAATGTGCGCCGTTGCCGGCGTGTTTTCTGTGTTTCAGTTTTCTATGCCCATGATCGGCTGGGTCTGTGTTTGTACCGTTGCTCGGTGGTTTTTTGCCTTTGAACGGTGGATTCCCTGGATTGCTTTGGTGCTTCTTTCTTTTATCGGCGGTAAAATGCTACTGGATGGAATCAAACATCGGAATGAAGAAGAACAGCGACCCGCGGTGGGCCTGGGTGCCCTGCTCATACAGGGCGTGGCCACCTCCATTGACGCACTGTCCGTGGGATTCACCATCTCCCATTACGGTGTTTGGGAGGCTCTGCTCTCCTGTTTTCTCATTGGAGCGGTGACCTTTTTCATTTGCCTTTCGGGAATCCTCATTGGAAAAAAAGCGGGAGCCGGCCTTGCCAATAAAGCGGGGATCCTTGGCGGAGGGATCTTAATTTTCATCGGAATCGAGATCTTTGTCACAAGCCTTTTATGATTCGTTTTTTCTTTCAGTAATCACAAAATGTTCAAATTTTAAGAAAAAACGGAAGATTTTTCATTGAAAAAGCGGTTTTTGTCTTGCATTATTGCGGGTTTTGTTGTATAATAGTTGTCAATAGTTTTTCACCAAGATTTGAAAAGGAGAACAACCACTATGAAAAGAATCATTTCCATTGTGCTGATGCTTGTGATGCTTCTTTCCTTTGCTTCCTGCCAAGGAACGGGCAGCAAACTCACCATGGGCACCGGCGGCACCGCAGGCACCTACTACGGTTACGGCGGAATCCTCGGTAATCAGATCAAGACCTCTACCGGTATCACTGTAAACGTGGTGTCCACCGACGGTTCCAAGGCCAACATTCTGGGCATCGAAACGGGCGACTACCAGCTGGCAACCGTTCAGTCCGACGTTATGGCATACGCTTGGGCAGGTTCTAACACCTTCGCTACCGAAGGAAAGATCGAGTCCTTCCGTGTGATCGGCGGCCTCTACGCCGAAGCAGTTCAGTTGGTTACCATGGATGAGAACATCAAGTCCGTTGCCGATCTGAGGGGCAAGAAGGTCTCCATCGGCGCTTCCGGCTCCGGTGTATACTTCAATGCTATTGATATTCTGGGCGCCGCAGGCCTCACGGAAAACGACATTCAAGCTCAGTATCAGTCTTTTGCCGATTCCGCAGATGCTCTCAAGGACGGTAAGATCGATGCTGCGTTCATCGTTGCAGGTGCTCCCACTCCCGCTATCCAGGAGCTTTGCACCACCACCGACGCCTACCTGGTTCCCATCGACGGTCAGATCGCTGAGAATCTGATGAATAACTCTTCCTACTATACAACTTACAAGATCCCTGCAGAAACCTACAAGGGACAGACTGCCGACGTGACCACCGTTACCGTGAAGGCAACTCTGATCGTCAGCGCTTCCGTTTCCGAAGAGGATGTTTACAATGTGACCAAGGCGATCTTCGATAACATCGACGCCATCACCTCTGCCCACGCCAAGGGCGCAGAGCTTTCTCTTCAGAACGCCACCGAGGGTATGACCGCTCCCTTCCACAAGGGTGCCGCCAAGTACTT
>JAZNGI010000016.1:0-4240 GCA_045576375.1 Eubacteriales bacterium | reverse complement strand
ACGTCCTCGTTCTTCCAAGCCTCGATCTCCTCGGCCGTACGGTAGGTGGAAGAGTCGGAGGGGGAGTGGCCGGAGATACGGTAGGTTACCACGTCCAGCAGGGCGGGACCCTTGCCTTCCAGCAGAAGCTCTTTCTTTCTCTTGTAGGCGTCGATCACTGCGAGAGGATTGTAGCCGTCTACACGCTCTGCGTGCATCTGGCTGGGAGTCACGCCCACACCCATTCTTGCGGGGAAGTGGTAGGCCATGGTCTCACCGTAGGTCTGACCGCCCATGCCGTAGAAGTTGTTGTTCACGTTGAACAGAATGGGCAGACCGCCGTCCTTGCTGTTGGGCCAAAGCTCGCGGATCTGATCCATTGCGGCAAAGTTCATTGCTTCCCAAACGGGGCCGCGTCCCAAAGAACCGTCACCGATGTTGCAAACAACGATACCCTTCTTCTTGTTGGACTTCTTGTAGAGGGCTGCACCGGTGGAGATGGTGGCAGATCCGCCTACGATGGCGTTGTTGGGGAAAATTCCGAAGGGGATGAAGAAGGCGTGCATGGAGCCGCCCAGACCCTTGTTGAAACCGGTGGTGCGGGCAAACACTTCGGCAAGAGCGCCGTAGAGCAAAAAGTCAATGGCCAGATCTTTCACGTCGCCCTTAACTTCTTCCTTGCCCTCCACAACCTTCAGAATGCTTCCATCCAGGAAGTCCTTCATGGTTTCGTAGATCTCTTTGCTGTCCAGCTTGTGAATGGCGGAAAGACCCTTTGCCAGGATCTCGCCGTGGCTTCTGTGAGAACCGAAGATGTAGTCATCGGTGTCCAGGCAGTAAGCTTCACCTACAGCGGTTGCTTCCTGGCCGATGGAAAGGTGGGCGGGGCCGGGGTTGTTGTATTCCACGCCGTTGTATGCGCTCTTGGTCTTGATATCGTTGAGCATGGTCTCAAACTCGCGGATAATGGCCATATCGCGGTAGATTCTCAGGAAATCCTCAGTGGTGAAAAGCTTCTTTTCTTCGGCGGTGGTTTTGTTGTAAACGTTAACGTCAACGGGAACAAACTCAACCTTGCCTGCTTTTCTCAATTCCTTGGGATCAATAAATTGACTCTTGGGCATTTTGATATCTCCTTTATTTCAATAAATTTTTATTACTTGGATTAAAACATTGCCTCGCGAATCACTTCGCAAACGGTGGGGTGGGGGAACACGAACTTCTGAATATCCTTGACTCTCATCTGAGTCTCCACCATCATGGCAGCGCCGTAGATGATCTCGGAAGCATAGTTTCCGATCATGTGCAGTCCCACGATGTTCTGGTGTTTCTTGTCGATGAGGATCTTGAGAATTCCGTTGCCGCCCTCGTTTTCAGCGATGTATCTGCCGCTGAGCTTGAGAGTTGCGGTCTTGATCTCCACGTCCAGACCCTTTTCCTTGGCAGACTCGGTGGTTTCACCAACGCTTGCCACTTCGGGATTGGTGTAGATCACGGAAGGAATGGAGGAGTAGTTCACTCTGTCCTTCATTCCCATCATGTTGTTGATGGCAACCTCGCCTTCCTTGTAAGCGGTGTGAGCCAGCATGACTTTGCCGTTAATGTCACCAGCCGCCCAAACACCGGGAACGGAGGTGCGGCAGTATTCGTCGGTCACAACGGCGCCGCTGTTCATCACAACGCCCAGATTCTCCAGGCCGATGCCCTGGGTTCTTGCCCGTCTTCCGATGGACACCAGTGCTTTGGTGGCTTCGATGGAAAGGTTCTGACCGTTTAACTCGTAGCTCACCTTGCCGTCTTTAATGGAGGTCACTTTCGCGCCCAAGATGAAGTTGATGCCCTTCTTTTCGTATTCCTTCTGGAGCATCTTGGAGATCTCTCTGTCGGTGGGGCCTGCAATGTGATCCAGCATTTCCAGAACGTAGATCTTGCTTCCCACGGAATTAAAGTAGCTGGCCATTTCCAAACCGATCACGCCGCCGCCCACGACCACGAGAGTCTCGGGGATCTCTTTCAGATCCAGCGTTTCTCTGTTGGTCATGGCAAAGCCGTTGGCAAGAGAATCCTTCAGTCCGTCAATGGGGGGCAGTGCGGGGTCGCTGCCGGTGCAGAGCAGGAGCTTGGAAGCGGTGTATTCCTTGCCGTCAGCCTCCACGGTGAAGCCCTCCTTGGACTTGCCCTTGATCTGTGCCTTGGCGTACACCACGTCAACGCCGGCCTTCTTCAGCTTGGCACCCACGCCGCCGACCAGCATCTTGATCACGTTCTCTTTTCTTGCCACCACCTTTGCGTGGTCGATCTGCGCGCCGCTGAAGCTGACGCCGTATTCAGCGCTGTGCTTTGCGTAATCGTAGATCTTCGCGCTGTACAAAAGAGTCTTTGTGGGGATACAACCCTCGTTGAGACAAACGCCGCCCAGAGCTCTTTCTTCAATTACGAGAGTCTTCATTCCGGCGTGGCTTGCCTTCTCGGAGGCGTTGTAGCCGGCTGGACCGCCGCCGATAATAATCAGATCGTACATAGTGAACTCCTTTTCTTTATTTTGCTAAAAGCAGGTCGAAGTTTTCCAGGTTGTTGCACAGCGCCTTCAGGAATTTCGCGGCGGGAGCGCCGTCCAGGGCTCTGTGATCGAAGGTCAGAGAGAGTCCCATTGCCTGGTAGGTCTTCAGCTGTCCGCCCACCTCGCGAACCTTGGTGGTCAAACCGCAAACGCCGAGAATACCGGTCTGGGGAGGATTGATGACGGGAGTAAAGCTTTCAATGCCCAAGGAACCCAGGTTGGTAATTGTAAAGGTTGCGCCCTGGAGCTTATCGGGATTGATGGTGCCGGTTTGAGCTTCCTTGATGAGGCTCTTGGCGTTAACAGAGATCTCGTTGAGGCTCATGGAATCTGCGTTCTTCAGGGTGGGAACCATCAGACCTCTGTCGGTATCAACGGCGATGCCCAGATGTACACGGTTGAAGTATCTCATGGTGTCGTCCAGATAGTGAGCGTTAAGATCCTTGTGCTCCTTAATGGTTCTGGAAACCGCATAAAGAACGATGTCGTTCAGGGTAATATTGGCAAGGCCCATCTTCTCTGCGTTGGCCTTCACCTGTGCGCGGAATGCCATCAGAGCGGTGGCGTCAAAGGAGCTGTTGAGGGTCAGCTGAGCCATGTTGGACAGGGATGCGTGCATGGATTTTGCAATTACCTTGCGGATGTTGGGAAGCTTCACGTCCTCGTACTCTGCAACGTCTGCCGCAGATGCCGCAACAGCGGGAGCCGCGGTCTCGGCTTTCTTCTCCAGGTCGGCCAAAGTTACCATGCCGCCGATGCCGGTGCCCTCCACGGGAGCGGAATAGGAAGCGTAGGCGGCGGGAGAAACGGTCAGGCCGCTATCCAGAAGGCGTTCTACGTCCCTTTCAATGATTCGTCCGTCGGGGCCGGTGGGAACCGCTTTCAGAAGATCGGCAAAGGTCTTGTCAGCCAAAGCCTTGGCTCTGGGAGAGATCTTCGCGCCGCTGCCTTGAGTTGCAGTGGAAACGGGTGCGGTTGCCTCGGGCTGAGCTGCGGCGGGAGCGGGTTCTTCCTTGGTCTGGGCAGGTGCCTCGGCGGCTTCGGGAGCAGCGCCTGCGAAGGCACTGACGTCTTCTCCGGGATTGCCGATTACGCACACGTTCTCCAGGCAGGGAACGTCTTCTCCCTCTTCCTTGAAGATGGCGAGCAAGGTGCCCTCCACGGTTGCAACTTCATCGAAGGAAGACTTGTCGGTCTCATAGGAGAACAGAATATCTCCTACCTTTACCGCGTCACCCTGCTTCTTGCTCCAAGAAGTGATGATGCAGCTCTCAACGCTTTGTCCCTGACGGGGCATAATTACTGGTGTTGCCATTTTGTAACCTCCTGAAAAAATTATTCGGCAATGATCAGATCGATCTGATTGTCAACGATGGTTTGGGTGATCTCCTCGGAAAGAGGAGCGTCGGTGATAATGGTGCTGACGCTTTCCATTTTGCAAAAGGTGTAGGGAAGGCTTTTGCCGATCTTATTGGAAGCGAGAAGCATCACGGTTTTTCCTGCTTTGTTAATGATGGCGTTTTTCAATTCGCACTCATTGTAGTTGCCGCAGGTGAAGCCGTCCTTCAGAGAAAAGCCGGAAGGAACGATAAAGGCGACGTCGATGTTGATTTTGTTGATGTAATCAATGGATGCCGCGCCGGAAAGAGAAAGATTGTCTCTGCTGAGAAGACCGCCCAGCAAATGAACCATGATCTTGTC
>JAZNGI010000015.1:0-4099 GCA_045576375.1 Eubacteriales bacterium | reverse complement strand
AAACATGTCGTATGCGCTTTTTCCGTTGAATTGTTTTCTTTTTACAGCATTAACGTGAGAGAAGATCATATTAACCGTTTCTTGCGTAAAATCGTCAAATGACGTTCCGGTCTTGACGATGTCTCTAAAAAGAGTATGGTTTTTCTCAATCTCGGCTTTTTCATGAGGAGCGCAAGGTTCGCAAAAGAACATACACGATTCGGCATTGTGATAGGTATCGTTTTCAAAAGCAGAAACTATACTGAATTCACCACCGTTGTCGGTAAGTAAAAGCGGAGCAATATCTCCAAAGTTGAATCCTAAAGCCTTTAATTTCGTTTTTAGACTTTGAATTTTGCTTGCCGCTTCTGCTGCTGTTTTGTTTTCAAGCAACAAACCAATCATGAAATCGCTGTTTACAAAGTGAATCGTCATAATGACCTTGCCCCCGATTCTGCCGATTACGGTATCAAGTTGAACCAAAGGTAAATCAGGATTATCCTCTACAAAAGCGAGAAAGTCACTAAATGTACGACCCTCGCGAGCCCATTTAGGTACGTAATCACTTCCTTTTGAGTTTCTTGGCTTGAATTTCACAGCACGAGGAAGATCCATTGGAGTAATCGAATAATATCTCTTTTGAATATGGCGATACACAGTAGCAGTAGATATGGGCAGATTGTTGGATTGAATGATGTGGTAAATGTGCTGTCCATTTTGTACTGCTTCTGAAATGATGCGTTCCGTTTCGTAGAAACTCTCTTTGTTTAAGGGTATTCCCGTACGGGATTCTACGAGAACAGTGTCATATTCAGCTTGTGCTTTCTTGGCGCTGTATAGTTGTCGTCTATACGGACAACTGCTACGGCTTTTCTTTTCACAACCGTTGCAAACGAACGGTGCTTTTAAGAGTTTGGGACAAACCTCTTCGGTTCTCACAAAAGAATTCGTGTATGGTTCCATGTGGATTTTTACTTCCCTGGAGATCGTCGTTTGGTTTTTGCCGATTCTTTCTCCTATCGCTTTAAAGGTCATTCCTTTGCTAAGACACTCTTGAATTTCGATTCGATCATCAAGTGTCATATGTTTGTTTTTCTTTTCGTTGTTTTTCATAGTCTGAGTCCTCCATTTCTCAGACTAAATTCTACCACAAAATCCTTCTCATACTAAATGCAACTTCTAAATTGCACTGTTGCATTTACTTTGAGAATTTACTTTTTGATAAAATGTCACAAGAAGGAAAAACTTTTGTTGACTTTTATAATTGGGTGTGTTATAATAAATGCGTATACATATCGGGACGAGTACCCGTTAAACAAAATTCCGAAAGGAGCACCCCTATGAACAAGCAAAAAATCACCCGCATTCTTGCAGCCATTCTTGCCTGCCTGATGATGACTTCTATGTTTATCGCCTGCGGCAACAGCGGAGATGGTGACGGATCTCAAGCCACCACCACACAGGCAACTGCCGATGGTTCCACCGGTTCAGATTCCGTTGCAGATGAATCCGCCGGAAAGTACGACGATGAAGGTTTCCTGTTGGATGACATCCCCGCAAACACCAACCTCAACCAGATGGACATCACCATGCTCTATTGGAGCGACGTTGAGAACCCTGAGTTCTTCGTTGAGAACGAGACCGGCGGAGACCTGGTGGGAGAGGCTATCTTCACCCGTAACTCCAGAGTTGAGAGCAGACTGAACGTTACCATCGTGTACGAAGGTCAGCCCGGCAACAACGAGCAGAACGCTGCATACGTTTCCAGAGTACGTAACGCGGAGCAGGGCGGAGAAAGTTTCGACATCTACGCCTCCTATTCCATGACTACCGCTAACCTGGCGTACAACGGTTTCTGCGCCAATCTCCTTGACTATGAAGTGCTGGACTTTGAGAAACCCTGGTGGCCCAAGAGCCTTACCACCGAGGCAACCATCAACAACAAACTGTACTTTGCCTCCGGAGACCTTTCCACCAACCTTCTTTATATGATGTACGTTCTGTACTTCAATAAAGGAATGGCAGCAGAGTACGGACTTGAAGATCCCTACACCTGCGTTGCCAACAACACCTGGACGTATGCGACCATGTTTAAGATGGTCAACGATATGACCGACTCCATGAACGCGGGTGCAGAGACCCAGCCCTACGGCTTTGTTGCCAACTCCGCCGTTCACCTTGACCCCTTCTTCTACGCAGCAGGTCTTCGTACCACCGAGCGTGATGCGGACGGCACTCCTATGATCTCTCCTTCCTTCGGAAGCGAGCGTGCCGCAACTGTTGTGACTGATGTATGGAACTTCCTGAGCAAACCTTCCTGCTTAATTAAAGGTGGTCAAAATGGCGGAAGAAAATTGTTTGCAGCAGGACAGGGTCTGTTCATTATGGACCGTGCCCGTTACGCCAGCGAGTTCCTTACCGATGCAGGCTTCAACTACGGTATAGTTCCCGTTCCGAAGTACACCGCTGATCAGGCAAGTTACTCTACTTGCATGGGCTTCCCCTACACTCTGTATGCGATCTCCAATACATCCGAGCATGCGGAGGAGGCAGCTGTCGTTCTTGAGTGTCTGGGATCCGAGGGATACCGTACCATCACTCCCGCTCTGTTTGAGCTGACCATGAAGGAAAGATACGTTACCGACGGTAAGGCAAGTATGATGTTTGACATTGTCCGCGAGGGCGTCAGCTTTGACCTGGGCAGAATTTACGCATCCAATATGGGCAGACTTACATACTCCGTATACCGCGGCGAATTCGTTCGTGACGGCGGCACACAGTATGCATCTACCTACGCAGGAAGCGTTGATGCTCTGAACGGCTATCTGGATAAACTGATGGAGAACTTCCAATAATAGTTTATTTAGAAATAACCATTCTGAAAAATAACCGTTTCTAATAATAAAACGCAAAAAAACAGCCCACGGGCTGGTTTTTTGCGTAGGGCAAGCGGTTAAGCGGTGCAAATAAAAGACGGATAATTTAAATTTCCTTGCTGTCGGAAATTTGGGTTGCACAGGAAACAGGGGGAACAGGGGGAACGTGAACAGAGGCAACCGGGGAAACAGGGGATGCACCGGAGATTCCGTACATTTCGGCTCTTCTGCCGATGACGGCTTCGGTACCGTCGTGGACGTACCCATCCCTCAAACGCCGCCATAATTTCCTTGCGCCGGAGAGTTCACTGTATATGGTCCTCTCGTCACGGTGTAGGGAGATTGCCAGGCGGCGTATACGGCCGCCGATCTCTCCGGCACGGAGTTTGGCCCGTTAGGGCGGGAGCTGTGCTATCAATGCAAAACTTATCCGCCAAATTTGACAAAATTGCTGTGACGATGCATTTCTCACATTTTTAACATTTTTGCGGGTGGAGACGTGGAGAGACTATTTTTTTGTTACAACGTCTTTCTTTTTGATCCTGAAGAAAACGGCGAGGAAGGCTTTGAAGTTAAAGGGAATGATGGGGTAGAGGTAGGAACATTCGCCGTTGACGGTGCGGTTTGTTGCCAGGAGGACGAGGGTGAGGGCGAACCCCAACAGCAGTCCCCAACCGCCGAAAATGGCGACAAGTATCAGCATTACCACACGCAAAAACTTAAAGGCGTAGCCCAGTTCGTATGATCGTTGCGAGAAATTGGCGATGGCGACGAACGCCATAAGCAGGATCACTTCCGGGATCAACCAGCCGATCCCCACGGCGAAGTCACCCAGGATCAGTCCACCCACCACAGACAGGGAATTTGACAGCATATCTGGGGTATTCATTGACGCCATCTTCAAGCCGTCAACTATAAATTCCACTAAGAGCAGCTGGGCGAGAATGGGCAGATCTCCTGTCTCATCGGGAATCAGAAATTGAAGCCGATCGGGTAGCAGATCCGGGGAATTTATGAGAAAATACCACACCGGCACGGCAAAGAGGGTCAGGGCGAAGATCAAGTGGCGGATGATGCGGACGTAGGTGCCGGTGAGCGGGGGGAAGTAATAGTCGTTTGTTTCCTGCATAAAGTCAAAGATGGACGTGGGGAGGATCATAGCCTCCGGTGAGTTATCCAGGAGAATCAGCACGCTTCCCTCATAAAGCTGGGCGGTGGCAACGTCGGGACGCTCGGTAGAACGG
>JAZNGI010000014.1:0-2077 GCA_045576375.1 Eubacteriales bacterium | reverse complement strand
AACCGAAGGTGACGTGATCCAGGAGCACCTCGCCCTTCACCTCTTCAGTTGCCACGGCATCGGCATCGTCGGCCTTTTCGCTTTCCTCATCCATCACACGGAACACGCGATAGGCTGCGGCAAAGGCGGATTGAAATTCGTGAAGAATGTTGGCAAACTCGTTGATGGGGCCCGCGAATTTGCGGGAATACTGCACGAACTGGGCAACGCCGCCCAGGGTGATGAAGAATACGGAGCCCGCCGCCACCCAACCGCTCTGACTCATCATATAGAGAATGCCGCCGAACATGGTGACCAGGGAAATGGAAAGATTGTTGATAAAGTTCACGGAGGGACCCAGGGCGGCGCCGTAATACTCGGCGGCGTAATAGGCGTCCATGGAAGCGTCGTTGTGTTTATCGAAGCCCTCGGTGATCACCTGTTGGCGATGGTAGGCACGGATGCTTCGGCATCCGGAGAACATTTCCTCGGCGTAGCCGTTCATGGCGCCGTAGCAAGCCGAGCGCTTATGCAACAAAGGGCGCACCCGACGGGAACGGAAACGGGTGAACAGAATGGAAACAGGAACGGTGAGGGCGAAAATGAAGATCATGGGCCCTGAAATCCGAAGCATGAACACCAGAGAACCCACCACGGTATAGACGCTGGTCATGATCTGCACCAGATCGTGGGACAAGGAGGCGTTGATGGTGTCGATATCATAAGAAAGGCGGCTGATGATATCTCCCGTGGCGTGGGTGTCAAAGTAGCCCACGGGAAGAGCGGCCAGCTTTTCAAACAACTGTTTGCGCATGGTGTAAACGATGCGCTGGCTCAAGTGGATCATCAAAAAGGAAAGCAGGTAGCTCAGAAGTGCCGAAAAAACGTAGCACAAGAGCATTTTCACCACGTTTTCCCACACCGAGGGAAAATTCACCCCCGATTCGGCGCTGATGGCGTCGATGGCGTTGCCGGAAAAGACGGGGCCCATCAAAGAAAGCTGATTGGAAAAGAGAGTGAGCACCACCGCGGGGAGGAAAAGAAACCATTGCCCAAGCACGTAGCGCGCCAAACGGACAAGAACCCGCTTGGTGCTTTTTTTATCCAGCTTTTGGGGCGGTGCGTTCCTGTTGGGATTGGAGCCCCTGGGGCCCATGGGGCCGAAGCCTTTATTCAACGAAAGCACCTCCCATCTGAGACTCGCTGATCTGACGGTATTCCTCGCATTGCTTCATCAGCTCTTCATGAGTTCCCTTGCCCAGGATCCGCCCCTCCTCCAGCACGAGGATAAGGGAGCAATCCTTCACGGAGCTGACCCGTTGCGCCACGGTGATCACAGTGGTGCCCTTCATACTGCGGGCAAGCTCTTTTCTTAAAAGAGCATCGGTGCGGTAATCCAAAGCAGAGGAGCTGTCATCCAAAATGAGAATCTCCGGCATGGCGGCAACGGCGCGGGCAATGAGAAGGCGTTGCCTTTGGCCGCCCGAAACGTTGGTACCGTTTCGGCTGAGCTGATGAGAAAAGCCTTCGGGAAAGGATAAAATGAAATCCTCCGCCTGGGCGATCTGTGCCGCCCGACGGATCTGCTCATAAGAGAGATCTCTGCCGAAACGGATGTTTTCTTCCACGGTGTCGGCATAGAGAAAATCCTGCTGCATTGCCGTTCCGAAGCGGCGGTAGAGATCCTGAGGATCGTAAGTGCGAAGATCCTTTCCGTGAAGATAGATCCCGCCTTTTTGGGGATCGTAAAAACGCAAAAGAAGGCTGACCAGAGTGCTTTTTCCGCTTCCCGTGGCACCGATGATGCCCAGGCTCTCCCCCGGTTTGAGAGAGAAGGAAACGTCCTCCAGGTCGTTTTTCTTTCCCTTATAGGAAAAGCTGACACGATCAAACAGAACGTGGGCGTCAGACGAAACGCAGGGATAACGGCTCTCCTCCTCCGTGACAAGATCCGCAGGAGCATCCAGCACCTCGGCGATCCTGCGGGCGGAGGCGGCGCATTTGGTGTACATGGTGAACATTCGGGTGACACTCATCATTGCCATGGAGATCAGCGTGAAATACTGCATAAAGGCAATGACCGTTTCGGGATGGGACC
>JAZNGI010000013.1:0-4024 GCA_045576375.1 Eubacteriales bacterium | reverse complement strand
AGCTTGGCAGCAGCCTCGGCGTAGTCTTGGCTGGCGTTGTATGCATAGGACACGCCGTTCACCTCAAAGGAACCGGCGTCATTCAGGTTCTTAGGCTCTGCATAAGTGGCTGCGCCTTGGAGCGCGTAGCAGTTGTTGAATTCCACGTTGTTAGAGCGAATGGTGTAGGCAAAGGCAGATTCTCCCGCGGTTTTAGTGCCGGAGCCGATCACCACTGCGTTGGTCAGATTCAGAGGACAAACGTACAGTGCGTTGGAAACACCGGCTGAGTGGGCACCGCCGCTCACGTAACCGGTGAACAGAATGTCGGTGAGTTCCGCCGAGTTTCTCGCGTTGTTGTTCTGGTTACCGATGATACCGGAGCGATAAGTTCCGCCGTTGACGGTGCCGTCAAACCACAGCTTGCTGCCCGCAAACGGCCCCTGGATCATACCAATAATGCCGCCGGTGCCGGTGGAGGTACCACACACAAAGGCGTTGCTGTAGATGTTCTCCATGGTGACCAACCCGCTATTCCACGTGGTGGTGCAGGCAACACTTCCTGCAGCCTTATCACCGGTTGTAATAATCATGGAGTTTTCAATCTGCAGGTTCTTCACCACAACACCGGTGTTCAGTGCACCAAAGAAACCGGCGTCGCCGCTGGTGTTCACGTACAGGCCGCGGATAATGTGGCCCTGGCCGTCAAAGGTGCCGGAAAATTTTGCAATAGGAGTCCAAACCTGGGAAGGAGCATCAGCATTCTTATCGGTGCTTGCCGCCCAACCGGGGTTCAGGTCAATGTCTGCTGTGAGCTTCACGGTCTTGCCTGCATAGATGTCGCCGGCGTTCATGAAGTTCAGCAGCTCTTCCTTGGTGCCGATCTCCACGGTGGTGTTGTCAAAAATGGCGGGAGCGGGAACCTTGGAGCCATGGGGAGTTACGTAGTATCCCCAACCCAGTGCGTTTTTCACTGTCTCGTAGTCGTTGGTCGTAATGTCGTGAATCGAAGCAATGGCAGTGGCCTTGCCCACGTCATTGGCACGGGCGTCCTTGGAACCGGCGGATCCGGTCAAATAGTACACCTTGTCGTTGACCGCAATGTTGTCGCCGTTAACCTGTCCAGTAAAGGCAAATGCCGAAGCTGCTCCGGCAGAGGTCTTGATAGTACCGGCGGCCAAACAGTTGTTAAGAGTCATGTAACCGTTGTACTGTCTGCCACAGAAACCTGCCGCCCAGTGCTTTCCGGCGGTAATGATTGTGCCGGCGTTCACACAGTTAGTAAAGGTCATGTTGTTGGACTGAGCATTTTCCACAAAGCCGCCCACCTGATCAAAGTCACTTCCGCTGCAGGTGAGAACGCCGCCAAACACACAGTTTTCAAAGGAAATTCCACCGCCGTTCACCGTCGCCACAAAACCGGCAATAGGGCCGCCGGAAATGCTGGCTGCGACGAGGGTGTTCTTAATCTGGGCGCCACCTTGAGCGTAATCGGCAAGTCCACTCTTGGTGAAAACGCAGGAGCTTTCCACACGCACACCGTCTACTACGCCGCTGACTTGCAGGTTGTAAATGAGCGTTACGTATCCGGTGCAGTTCTTAAAGGTGACGTTCTGATACTTACCGTACATATTGGCGCTGTTGAAATAGCCGCCGTTTCCGGTGCAACCGTCAAAGGTAACGTCCTTCACCACGCCGGTACCGCCCGTAGCAACAATGAATGCTCCGGTGAGGCCGGAAATGGTGTGTCCCTGGCCGTCAAAGGTGCCGCTGAAGGCACCGCGGGCCAAGGTAGCACCCGCAAGGTCAATGTCAGCAGTCAGGTAATAGTAACTACCCGTTTCCTGATCGCCCTTCGCTGCCCAAGCCTTGAGGTCGTCAGCAGTGCCGATGGCCACAGCGTTTGCCGGCACGTCAGCGGCAACGGTGGCAACCGAGAACACGCCAACGGGGACAAGAGTAGCAACCATCATCACTGCCAGAACAATGCTTAACAGTTTTTTCATGATCGTTTTTCTCCCTTTTTTAAAATATTTTTATATTGGAACATAGATCATTTGGAGCGCCGCCCGTCAGAGGGGGCACTGCCACTTACTACAGATTATAGCATAGCCTCAAGAGAAAATCAATAGTTTTTTAAAAAATATTTTAAGAAAAATGATAAATTGCACAAAACAAAGGGAAAAACAAAGAAAGAAAGCAGGGCGGGGCTTGCCACTTTACATTTATTCTTGTTTATGATACAATCAAAAGAAGAGAATCCGTAGCGATGCGGCACAGTCAGGAGAGAAACCATGAAAACCATTCAAGCCGAGATCCTTTTGGTGGGCACGGAGCTTTTACTGGGCGACATTATGGACACCAACGGCAAGTTTTTGGCCCGTCAGTTGGCATCCCTTGGTATCCATTTATATTATCAGACCGTGGTGGGCGACAATCCCGCCCGTTTAAAGGAGGCCATTCGTCGGGCGCTGGACCGCAGCGACGTGGTGATCGCCTCGGGAGGCCTGGGCCCCACCGCCGACGACATTACCCGAGAGTCCTTCAGCGAGGTGATGGGGCGAAGGCTGATCCGAAACGACAAGATCGCCGCCCGCCTGGAAGCCTTTTTTGCGGGACGAAGCCGCCCCATGACCGCCAACAATCTGCGCCAGGCCATGGTGCCCGAGGGAGCCGAGATCCTCACCAACGATTGGGGCACCGCCCCGGGGCTTCACATTCCCCAAGGGGAAAAGCACGCCCTTTTGCTTCCCGGCCCTCCCCGAGAGCTGGAGCCCATGTTCCTTCATCGGGTGCGCCCCCTGCTCCGGGGCATGACGGGGCGGGTGCTGGAGAGCACCACGGTGCAGATCTACGGCATCGGCGAATCGGCCCTGGAAACGGAGCTTTCCGATCTGACGGCGGGAAGCGACCCCAGCCTGGCGCCCTACGCCAAGGACGGCGAGGTGGTGCTTCGCATCACTTCCTCGGGGGCAAACGCCGAAGAAGCCAAAGAAAAAAACGAGAAGATGCTGTGCAAGGTGAAGGAGCGCGTGGGGGCTTATATTTACGACGTGGACGGCGAGAGCCTGGAGCGGGCGCTGGTGGAGCGCTTTTCGGCACGGGGCTTGAAAATTGCCGCGGCGGAGTCCCTCACGGGGGGGCTGATCTCCCAACGCATCACCTCCATCGGCGGGGCTTCGGCGGTGACGGAAATGGGCGTTTGCAGTTACTCGAACCGCATCAAGCACGAGGTGCTGGGAGTAAAAAAAGAGACCTTGGAAGCCTTCGGCGCCGTGAGCGAAGAGACCGCCAAGGAAATGGCTTTGGGGATGAAGCGCCTTGCGGGGAGCGACGTGGCAGTGAGCGCCACGGGATACGCGGGCCCCACGGGGGAGCAGGTGGGACTGTTCTTCGTGGCGGCGGCCTACGGCGACAGGGTAGAGGTGAGAAGAGTGGAGAGCCATCGCAGAGGATGCGAGCGGGAATACGTGCGCACCTTGGCGGCTTCGGCGGCGCTTGCTCTGGCCTTGGAGATCACGGGGCTGTTTTGCCCTCTTGCAATAAAAGAAAAACTGTGATACAATAACAAAAACGACAAACGGAGAGAGAAACGATGCCACAGAAGAAATTCAGCCAAATCATCGGGGAGTGCCACGAGCTGTTCAAGAAAAAAATGGAGGATTACGGCGCCACCTGGATGTTTTTCCGCTACGAATCCATTGCCGATCAGCTTTGGATCAAGATCCGCCGCGTGCGGGTGTTGGAGGAGAACAACGATCTGAGCCTGGTGGGCGAGGGCCGCGCCGAAGAATTTATCGGCATTATTAACTACGCCGTTATTGCCCTGATGCGCTTAAAAAAGCCCGAGCTTTTCCCCGACACGGAAAAGGTGATGGAAAACACCGCGGTGCGGGACGGCATTCCCAACGAGGCGGCGGCCGATGCCTATTTACAGATCGCCGAGGCGGCGGCGGCTTTGATGGCCAAGAAGAACCACGATTACGGCGATGCCTGGCGCAGTATGAGCCGCGCGGCCGTGACGGATCAGATCATCATTAAGATC
>JAZNGI010000012.1:0-2671 GCA_045576375.1 Eubacteriales bacterium | reverse complement strand
AACCTCTCGTTGGTTGGCCTGTTCCCATTTGGGATTGCCTTCCCAAGCGGAAACCTCATGAAAGCGTTTTTCAGTGGTCAAAGCGGGTCCTCCTTTGCTGAATTTTTTCCCGAAGCTTTTCTACGCGGATCCCGAAGCCGCCACCCAAGAGCAAGCTGCCGATCACCACCAGATCGTAGAGCAGCGCCCCCGAACCGAGAGCAAAGCCCTTCACGATCCAAGAGGCAAGCTCATACAGACCTCCCGCCGCCAACAGCGCACCGCCCACGCTCAAGAGGCAAAAAACGCCCCGCTTGCAACGCCGATAGGTGAACAGGCAATAAACAAAGCCCAGCAGGCACTCAAACAGGGGCATCAGCACCAGGGGAAGAAAGCCCCAAAGGGAGCCTGCCAAACTGTCGGTGAGCAAAATCAAAGCAATATAGGCCAGGTGAAGAAAGAACGCAACACCCGTGCGGAAAAACCAAAACGTTGAACTCATGTTATCTCCTCAAACCCGCCGTGAAAGGCGGCGCCCGTCCAAGCTCCCAAGGTCTCGGGAGCTCCTATATTGATATATTACCACAGTTTCTTGGAGAAGTCCATAGAAAGATGAAAAAATCAAAAGAAGCGCACGGAGGAGCCCCGTGCGCTTCAGACAAAAACGCGAGATTCCCCGAATCAGACAACACCTTGAGCGATCATTGCCTCGGCCACTTTCACAAAGCCTGCAATGTTGGCGCCCACCACCAGGTTGCCGGGGTATCCGTATTTCACGGAAGCGTCGTATGCGTTCTTGTAAATATTCTTCATAATGCCTTCCAGCTTGGCATCCACTTCTTCAAAGCTCCAGGAAAGTCTCTCGGAGTTCTGGCTCATTTCCAGACCGGAAGTAGCCACGCCGCCGGCGTTGGACGCCTTGGAGGGAGCGTAGAGAATGCCGGAGGAAACAAAGTGATCCATTGCCTCGGCGGTGGAAGGCATGTTAGCGCCTTCGCTGACGCAGAAGCATCCGTTGCTCACCAGGGTCTTGGCGCTTTCCAGGTCGATCTCGTTCTGAGTAGCGCAGGGAAGGGCAATGTCACAGGGAACCGTCCAGATCTTACTGCAATTCTCATAGTAGGTAGCTGTACTCACTCTCTGGGCGTACTCCTTAATGCGCTTTCTCTCCACTTCCTTCAACTGCCTCATCAGGTCAAAGTCCAGGCCGTTCTCGTCCACCACGTAGCCGTTGGAGTCGCTCATAGCGATGATCTTAGCGCCGAAGGACTGAGCCTTCTGCATGGCATACAGAGCCACGTTGCCCGAACCGGAGATCACCACTCTCTTGCCGTCAAAGCCGGTGCCTCTGCTGGCGAGCATTTCTCTGGTGAAATAGCACAGACCGTAACCGGTGGCCTGGGTTCTTGCCAAAGAGCCGCCGTAGGTCAGGCCCTTGCCGGTGAGAACGCCGGTGAATTCGTTCACGATGCGCTTATACTGGCCGAACAGGTAGCCCACTTCCCGAGCACCCACGCCGATATCTCCGGCGGGGACGTCGGTGTCGGGGCCGATGTGACGGTAGAGCTCGGTCATAAACGCCTGGCAGAACCGCATGATCTCCATATCGCTCTTGCCCTTGGGATCGAAATCGCTTCCGCCCTTACCGCCGCCCATGGCAAGGCTGGTAAGAGAGTTCTTGAAGGTCTGCTCGAAGCCCAGGAATTTAATGATAGAGGCGTTTACGCTGGGATGAAGACGCAGGCCGCCCTTGTAGGGACCGATGGCGGAGTTGAACTGGCAACGGTAGGCACGGTTCACGTGAACCTTGCCCTGATCGTCCACCCAGGACACCTTGAACAGAATGAAGCGCTCGGGCTCTACCATTCTTTCCAGGATTCCGTTGGCTTCGTACTCAGGATGGCCTTCCAAAGCGGGTTCAATGGATTTGAACACCTCATATACCGCCTGAAGAAACTCCTTCTCGTGGGCGCTCTTCTGGGCAAGTTCGTTGTAGACTCGCTCAACATATTTGTTCGTAAAGCTCATGGGAATAACACCTCTCAAAAATCAAAAAAATTTTACAGATATATTATAGCACAATCTTGCAAAATTGCAAGTTTTTTCCTTTTCTCCATCCAAGGGATGTTTCATCTTCGGCAAAAACCACTCGATTTTCGGGGCGCGCCCGTGTGTTTTTTGTGCAACCCATCAACAAAACCGCAAGATAGTTTCAAGACGCTGAATCATCCTCCGTTTTTTCCTTCATTTTCGGCGTAAGCTCGATGACTACCAGCTCGGTGGGATTGCCCCAGCGAGGGGCCCACACGCTGTTGGAAAGCCCTGCGGAAACCACGTGGCGCCCGTGATAGAGGCCGGAAGTGTAGCGGGGAAACAAGCCCTGCCCAGGCGCATAAAGCCCCCTGCCCAACACACGGATCTGCCCGCCGTGGGCGTGGCCCGAGAGCACCAGGTCGATACTGAGATCCCGAAGATAGCGTTGAAAGTATTCGGGGCGGTGGCAAAGGAGGATCTTGAAGCCGCAGAGGCAGGCAAAGCCTGCGGCATACTGTCGGGAATCGCCGTCACTATAGCCGCCGATGAGCAATTCTCCCCAACGCTCTGTTTGATTTTCCAGATGAGAAACGCCCAATCCGCGAAGATCAAACGCCTTGAGAAACTCGCGGTTTCTCTCGTGATTCCCCGCGGTGTA
>JAZNGI010000011.1:0-6476 GCA_045576375.1 Eubacteriales bacterium | reverse complement strand
ACTGCACTTATAAGTTGATGAATCAAAACAAACCGGACGCCCTGCTGATACTTGGTGACACCAATTCTTGTTTATCCGCTATCGCCGCCAAAAGACTTCATATTCCGATCTTTCATATGGAGGCAGGCAATCGTTGCAAGGATGAATGTCTTCCCGAAGAAACGAATCGCCGCATCGTAGATATTATTTCCGACGTGAATTTAGCATACTCCGAACACGCACGTCGCTATCTTCATGAATGCGGGTTGCCCAAGGAACGCACTTACGTTACGGGTTCGCCTATGGCGGAAGTTTTGCATCAAAATCTTGATGAAATTGAAAAATCCGACATCTTGGCTCGATTGAAATTGCAACCCCGAAAATATATTCTTTTATCCGCCCACAGAGAAGAAAACATTGACACGGAAAAGAATTTTATTTCCCTCTTTACCGGCATCAACCAAATTGCCCAAACGTATGATATGCCCATTTTGTATTCTTGCCATCCGCGCAGCAAAAAGCGCTTGGATGAGAGCGGCTTTGTTCTTGATGAGCGTGTTATCCGTCACGAGCCTCTTGGTTTTCACGATTATAACAATCTTCAGATGAATGCCTTTGCCGTTATATCAGACAGCGGGACTTTGCCCGAAGAATCAAGCTTCTTTACAAGCGTGGGGAAACCCTTTCCCGCAGTTTGCATTCGCACGTCAACGGAGAGACCAGAAGCCTTGGATAAGGCTTGCTTTGTTCTTGCCGGCATAGAGGGCGATGGCTTGATTCAAGCTGTAAACACCGCGGTTGCCATGAATGAAAACGGGGATCACGGAATCCCTGTTCCCAATTATGTGGAAGAAAACGTTTCCACGAAAGTAGTTAAGATCATTCAGTCCTATACGAGAATCGTTAACAAAATGGTTTGGAGAAAAAACTAATTGTAATTGAGATGAAAATGATGTCTATCACAAAATTGTTCTTGGTCGTGCTTCGGGCGTTTGTCACAAACTCTCAAATAGATGAGAAGGGAAAAACGCAATTTACCCTTGAGACCTTGGAACAACTTTTTGAGATTGCCAAGGCCCACGATGTGATACAGATCGTTTCTGAAGTGTTGTTTCAGAACGGCTTGTTGCCCGAGGGGAAACCGATCACGGAAAAATACAAAAAACACCAGATCAATGCTTTATATCGATATATGAATATCGAACGTGAACAAGAAATGATCTATCAGGTGTTTGAGGAAAACGGCGTTGATTTCGTTCCGTTAAAGGGCGCTGTCATGCGGCAGTATTATCCGGATCCTTATATGCGTACCAGCTGCGATATTGACATACTCGTTCACGAAGACCAACTGCCAAACGCGGTAAAGGTCCTTGAGTCCGTTCTTTCTTATAAAAGCAACGACACCGTGGATTTTCATGATATCTCTTTGTATTCCCCAAGCGGCGTGCACCTGGAATTGCATTATAACCTCAAAGAAAAACGCGATAACCTTGATAAATTATTAGTCAGGGTTTGGGATTACTGTGAGGACGCACGGGAAGGAAGCTGTCGCAAACTGGAATCTCCCGAATTTTTCATATTTCACCACGTTGCTCATATGGTAAATCATTTTCTGCGTGGCGGATGCGGGATAAGACCCTTTATTGATTTGTATTTTATTGAAAAAAACATTCGATACGATGCTTCAAAACTTGCTTCTTTCATAAAAGAAAGCGAGATCGACGTTTTTTACCGTGCGGCATTGCAGTGTGTGGACACGTGGTTTGGCCATGCGGCTTCAACGGAAATTGCGGAATTGATCGAAGGTTTTGTTTTAAAAGGCGGGGTGTACGGTTCCAGGGAAAATCGCATCAATTTAGATCAGAATAAGCAGGGGGGAAAAATCAAATACTTCCTGTCCCGAATCTTCATCCCATACGACACGCTGAAATATAAATACCCCGTTTTGCAAAAGCATCCGGTGTTGTTGCCGCTCATGTGGATCGTTCGCCTTTTTTCGTTGGTTTCGCCGCAAAAAAGAAAACGGGCCAAAAGAGAGCTGGAACTTCACCAAAACATTTCCGACACGGCGCAAATGAAAGCGGAACGAATGTTGCAGCTGCTGGATATCTGAAAAAAACGGGAAGGACCGCTTGAAAGGTAACGGTTTTGGCGGTTTCTCTGTGTTGCCGCCGTGGATGATCGCACCTTCCGCCTAACGGGTTTTCGGCTTTTTTGGTTACGGTGACGAAAAAAAGCTTGACTTTTTTGCTTGCACATGTTAAAATAGAGTATGAGTATGTGTTTTTGCGTATTCCGTGAATGAAATCAAACGAGGAGAGAAAGAATGAAAAAGATCCTTGCATTTACCCTTTCATTGCTGATGGTTCTTCCCTTGATCCTTGTTATCACCATTGCCGACTCTGTGACGCCGGACACCTCTTGGTACAATGCCAATGTATCCGAATTCACGCTTAGCGACGTTGCCGATCTTTTGGGCTTTTCTCAACTGGCTCAAGAGGGCAACACCTTTGCCGGCAAAACGGTGAAGCTGGGTGCTGACATCACTCTTAACGAGGGAAAGGCCGCTTTTTGGAAATCTCAGGTTCCTGCACGCAGCTGGACTCCTGTGACCGACTTCGCAGGCACCTTCGACGGTCAGGGTCACTCGATCAGCGGTGTATACTGTGTTGGCACAAGCAGTCTTGCTTTCTTTGCGCAGTTGACCGGCGCCACCGTGAAGAACCTGTCCCTCAAAAACAGTTATGTTGCGGGCACCGGCAGCAACGTGGCTGCTTTTGTTGCCACGGGGAAAGGCTCTGTTACCATTGAAAATTGCTATACCGACGCCATCGTTTCCGGCGGTTCAAACAATGTGGGCGGCTTCGTTGCCACTTTAAACTCCACCGTCGCTTCCGAGCTTCACCTGAAGAACCTTTGGTTTGACGGTTCCGTCACTCTGAAAGACCGTTTCGGCGGCGGCATCGTTGCCAACGGCAACACGACGGATGCCGGCCCCTGTAACATAGTGGTTGCCGAGAGCTGTCTCAATTCCGGCACCGTTTACTCCTCTCATACCGGCACCGTCTCTCACATCGCGGGCATCGTAGGCAGAAACGACGGCAAGACCTACCTCACCGACTGTCTCAACGTGGGCAAGGTTTCTTCTGCCTCTTCCCAAAGCGGCGCCAACGACATCTTGGGATCCTTGGTCGGTAAGACCGGAAACGCCGTGATGATCGATGAAACCACTTATAAGGCTCATCTGAGCATCACCAATTCCTGGGCTGCCGAGGAAAGCTGTCCCAAAGCAATAGGTCAGAATGCATCTCCCGATCCCACCCAGGTGATAGATTACGGCGTGGTTGACGAGGATTTTCTCAAAGGCTACGGTGCGTGCTACTATACCACTCTGAATTTTGAAACTGCATGGGCAGTGGATCTGTACGGTTTCCCCACCCTGCAGTGTTTTGCAAAACAGATTCTTCCTCTCTACGATTTGAATGCCCCCGAAATGCTTGACCCCGAAGTAAAAGTTGAGGGCTGCTTCGGACCTAGGTGGACCGTCACCTTGGATGTTCCCGAAGGAATGTCCGTCGCCGATATTGAGTTCGGCGCCTTGATCGTGCCCACCAAGGCCATCCCTGCGGGTCATACGGTGACTATGGAGGACGAATCCTTCCAATACAGAAACCGGGAGTACAAGGTTGTTAAAGCAGTGGGCGATGTTCTGCGGGACAGTGATGAGGGCACCCTTGTTGCCACCGTTGTTGTTACCAACCTCGACCCGGAAACGGCCCGTATGAATTTCACCGCCGTTCCTTACGTGACCTACAGAGTAAAGAGCGGCTATCCCGTTACTTTGTATAACGATCCCAAGAAGATCACCTTCTACCGCGAGACCGTCCTTTCTCTTGAAGGTGCAGATGAAGCCTATACGACCAAGGTCAATACCGTTCTGGCTCCTTTGGACGAACAAATGGGTGGCCGTTTCCCCGTGAGTGAGACCTGGGGAGAAGAAGATCTCTTCGACGAAGTCCCCGGATTGATCGCAGCAAATTCCGAAATTGTTGCATCCCAGGATTTCGGCGCAGGGAACTACGTGATCTCCGTAAAAGGCACGGAAGTTAGCGATTATGAGGCGTATAAGGCCACCTTGGAGCAGTTTGGATTCACGAAGGTCTATGATAACCAGGCCGACGGACAAAACGGAATCGAAGGCGTTGTCTTCACTTCCTCCTTTAGAAGAGGAGACTTGCTTCTCACCGTTACTCATATGACCAATTCGAACACCGAGAAGAAACAGACCCCCCCCACCTACGAACTTGACGCTAACGGCAATCAGATCACTAACGGATTCGACCCCGGCAAGCACACCTACAATGAAAACTACAGTGATGTCACCGACATTTCGGCCATTTGGGATCAACCCCTCTCCAAGTATCTCTATGATAACATCGACGACGAAGGGACCGGCGCCGTGTCTATGCACGTCAGCGAGATGTATAACTGGGGTAATTCCATTCTCTTCAAGTTGTCAAACGGCCACTTCGTTATGAACGACGGTGCCACCGACGACGACCTGCCCTACCTGTTGGATTATATGGAGAGTCTTACCGGTGGAGAAATTCCCGTTGTGGACGCTTGGTTCTTCTCTCATTTGCATTGGGATCACGCCTGCGTGGTTCGTCCCTTTATCGATCATCCCGAGTGGAGAGAGCGAATCCGTGTGAACGGCTTCTACTTCAGTGAGCCCAGCGACGCGGTGAAGGATCTGGATAAAGGCGTATACAATGAGATTCCCGATATTAAAAAGGCCATCGGTCTTTTGACCACCGAAAACGGCGAGACTCCTCAGATCTACCGTCTGCAAACCGGCCAACGCTACTTCTTCAGCGGAATGACCGCGGAGGTCATGCTCGCTCAGGAACAGCTTCCTCTTTCTTCTTACTATAGAACATATAAGGAAGGGTACAAAGATAATCCCAGCAAGGCTTACGGTTACGTTGACGGCTTCAACGGCTCTTCCACTTGGTTGAGATTTAACATCGGTAGCCAGGACGTTCTCATTGCCGGCGACTCCTACTTTGCGGGCATGGAAAAGATGATGGCTTGCTATGACGAAAGCATGCTTGACTTCGACGTCTTCTTTGCTCCTCACCACGGCTTCAACACTTGGAACGCCTTTACCGACTATGCTACCCTCAAAACGGTCATCTATTGCTGGAACGGTATCCCTTCTAAAGATAACTATTTCGATCAGGACAGCAATGCCAATGAATACATTTATGAAAAGTATATGGAACCGACTTGGTTTTTAGGGGGTGCGCGTGGCGAGAGAATACACACGGGCAGCGGCTCCTTGGTTCTGACCTTCCCCTACACCTTCAGTGCGTCATCGTGGAACCCGGGTTATGAGAGGCTTGACCCGAAAGACTGGATCTACCATACCGAGACCGAATCTTAATGACAGGAGGCTGTGATACATGAAAAAATTTATTTCTCCCGAGTTGGAAGTAATTTGTTTTGACACGGTTGACGTCATTACCGGCAGCATCGACGGCGGCGGAAGCAGTGGAGGCGGTCACATTCCCTCCGTTTCCTCTGTTCCCGGTCTTTCCGACAATAGCAAAGATAATCTTGTCAATGCGAATATATGGGTGGAAACCGTTTCCGAATAATCCCGATCAATTCAGCGCCCCGTGAGTTTTCACGGGGCGCTGAAGCATTGAAAAGGGAAAAAGCCCCGGACAAAAATGCGCCCGCGGCTGATGTGATACGCCTATGGCACGCATCCTGCGTGATGATTTCCCATTACCTTCGCAATGGATAAAAAATCGACAGGCCGAAACCTGTCGATTTTTGGTGCACCAGAGCATTCTATAATCGAACCATTTACCTCATCAAGAGTAACGGTAGTATTTGCTTCGTTGTAGTTAAATGTCATAACCAGCTTATCGTCATATACATACACTGCATTCACGAAGCTGTCAATGAGTCTCTGCTTGTGTTCTTTTTTCGTTGTATCTAAGCTGCGGAATCTGTGCAGCCAGAAAACCAGTCCCTCTTTGGTAAGAGGAGGGTGTTTCAGTTCTTCTTTAATAATCTTTAATTCCAATTCTTCCTTGGTGTTCTCAAGTTCAATCATACGCTGTTTTGTAGTAGTTGTAATGATTCCCTGCTCGATAGCGTTCATCAGATTGACTATAGCTCTTTCCGTTTCGCTCAATTGCTGTTTAAAAAGGATAACAGATGTGTTTTCGGTGCTTGCCACACGGAGCACGATGTTTGCAATATCCTCAATCACGTCGTCCTGTAACAGCATCTCCTTGGTGTAGCGAACAATAATATCTTCAATCCATTCCTTCTTAACAGTCTTTTTATCACAGGAGTGCTTATACTTTGCAGTGTTGCATTTATAGTAGCGGTGTACTATGCCGTTCCTACCCGTACCGCTTTCTCCTGTCATATAGACACCGCACTTGCCACAGAATAACTTGGTAGTCAGCAGATAGTCG
>JAZNGI010000010.1:0-8069 GCA_045576375.1 Eubacteriales bacterium | reverse complement strand
ACCAAGGGATAGAAGGCCCATTCAAAGCCCGTGAAGCGGCCGAAGGTGACGTCCAGCAAAAACTCCGCCAACAGAGAGAAACCGCCGAGAAAGATGAAGGCGCCGCCGAAAATATAGAGTCTCCCCCGCTTCAGCACGCGGATCAGGATCACCACGGTACTGATCAGAGCGCCGATGCCGCCCGCCACGGGAAAAGCAAAGGGCAAGAACCATCCGCCCTGCACCTGAAGATCCACGTATAAAAGATACAAAAGACAGACGGCAAAAAACACGGGAACGAAGATGATGGGATTGGGCTTAGGAAACCAAAAAGGAAGGACCAAGGCCGTGTAGACCACGCAAATGCCGCCCAGCACGAAGCCCGACCAGGTGACTCGGCCGAAGATATTAAGATCGCAAAGCAGGGAGATCAGCGCCGCTAAGAGAAAAAACGAAGTGACGATAAACAAAACGCCGCTGGGGCTGAAGCGTTCTTCCTCTTCCTTGGGCGGATACATGGGGGTTCCCGGGGAAAGAGGGATCTCGGGATGAAACACCACGGTGTTGCACAGGGGGCATTGGCGCATTCCTTCGGCAAGCTCCACTCCGCATTTTACGCAATACATATTATTCCTCCTTCCAGTTACTTTCCACGGTGACCCGAACGCCCCGCTTCACCAACGAAGAGAAGAAGATGCGCTCCAGTTGGGGCTCCACGGTGTTTCTCACGATGCTCAAGCGAAGGGTGTCGCCGTAGGTGATGGCAGAACAGTTATAGGGTGAATCGGCCTGGGCGGTGAGAAGAAAATCGGCGTAATCCACGAAGGGCTCCATTTCCCGGGGCAGGGCGAGAACGCCCAAATTGGACAGGCACATGGTGGCGGTCTTCTCCCCCACGGCACGGTACACCGCTTTCATGGCAAGATTTTTCAAAAACAGCGGAATGACCTTCAAGAAAACGTTCTGCTCGGTGCGAACGTTGGTGGTGAAGCGACTGCGAAGCACTTTATCGTTGAGCTCCAGACCCATTTGATGATGAAGCATTTGCACGATCTCATCAAAGGCAAAGTCGCCCAGGGAGGGGTCGATGCCCAGGCAAAAGAAATAGACGAAGTTGCGCAGAGTTTGGGAGGGGAACAGCTTGCGAAGATTCACGGGGATCTGAAGCTTCACAGGAAGCCGCGCTCTTCTTCCCCGCGCCGTTTGTTTTTGAAGAAGCAGCACCGATTCGATGAGGACGGCGCTGAGATACACCGTTAAGGACACGCCGTGACGAGCCGCCTTTTCCTTCAGGCAATTCACGGACATTGCCCCGGTGGTAACGTGGAGAAAGCCGTCTTCCTCGGCGGTGCCGCGGATGCGAAAGGCCTTGGTGTCTTTTCTGCCCGTGGTGCTTTTGCCCGCATAACGCAAGAAGGCATCCTCCAGCTCCTCGTGAGAAGGAGGCTCCAGGCGATCCAGCACCCCGCAGACCGAGGGCACCTGCAGAGAGTGCTTTTGCACCAGGTATTCACAAACCAAGCTTTTTAAGAACACCAGAGCGCCGTTTCCGTCGGTGAGGGCGTGGAAAAATTCCACAGCGATCCGCTTTCTAAAATACAAGACACGGAAGGCGCAGGTGCGGATATCGTCGAAGGGCATTCGGTAGATGGGGTGATGCTTATCCCGCATTACGGCGGGGGCGTTTCGGATCTCTTCCAGATAGTACCAAAACAATCCTCGGCGCAGGCGCACGGCGATGGAGGGAAAGCGGCGCACGGTGACGTCCAGGGCGCTTTGGAGGACCACGGGGTCCACCTCCTCTTTCAAGGTGAGGGAAAGGCGGAACACATTATTCCAGTTTCTTTTTCGGGCGGCGGGATAGATCTTGGCGGCGTTATCCAGCTTCATCCAGCGCAGTTTGCGCTTGCCGGGCAACATGCGATCCATGAAGCGGTTGATCTGTTCCATATCCTCCTTATGGTGTTCCTTCAAGGCATAGAGAGGATAGACGTGCCACAGGCCGTCTTTCACGATGAGCTTGCTTTGACAGGCGTTCTTTCGGAGCTTTTCGTGGAGCAAAACGGAATCGTCCAGCATGATCTCGTTTCCTCCCGCGAAGATCAGAGAAGGGGGCAAACCGTTCAAGTGGGAAAACAAGGGTGAGACCAGGGGATCGCGAAGATCTTCGGCGTAGAGAGAAGCAAAGAAATCCAGGCGTTCTTTGGTCATGGAGGGATCCTTGCGGGCGTTGAGCTCGTAGCTCTTGGCCGACTGGGTGAGATCGCACCAGGGAGAAATGGCAAGAAGGCCGCCGGGCAGAGGAAGGGAAAGCTCCATCAAACGCAGGCAAAGAGAATAGATCAGTCCCCCGCCCGCGCTCTCTCCGCAGAGCAAAATGGATTCGGGGCGGTAGCCTGCGTTTAAAAGGTAGCGATAGGCACTAAGGCAGTCCTCCAGGGCGGCGGGATAGGGATGCTCCGGCGCCAGACGGTAGGCGGCGCAGAGAACGCGGATGGAGCACTCGTCGGCCAGGGTGGAGCCGAAGCCTTTGGCGTATTGCGCGTCGCCGCAGGAGAAGCCCCCTCCGTGGATATACAAAACAACGCCCTTGCGTTTTTCATCCACGGGCAGAACCCAGGTGGACTCCAGACCGTTGATAAAGCAAGACGTGAAACGCACTTTTGAGCTGCGGGCAAAGGCCACCAGACTCCCCATCAGCTCCTGGGCTTTTCTCGCCGTTTCCAAGGAACAGTTGGCGGCCACGGTTTTGAACATATTCAATTGAGCACGAACGATCTTTTCTCTTGGCACAAGCGATTCCTCCCGTTTTTTTCGGAATTATTTTACCATAAATCCGCAAATAAAACAACGAGGAAGAAAAAATTTACACTTTGTCTATTCTTCCAACTCTTTTAAATGATATTCTATGTACTTTCCGTCCGCGGGTGCGGCAAATTCCGTCAGCAGACGTTTCAGGCAGATGGGCACCCGTTTGAAAACCAGGCAAAACCTTCCGTTTCCCAGGGGCTTGCAATGCTCCCAGAGAGAAAGGTGCTCCGTTGACAGGTGGCGTCGAAAACAAAGAAGATCGTCGGCGCTTTCAAAGATAAACGCCCGCCCCTCTTCTTCCCCGCTATCGGTGTCGGACAGCTTGGAGACGAGCAATTCACAGCCGCCGTTTCGTTTGGGGAAGAGTTTAATCAGCAATCGGTCGGTGGAGGCATCGAAGCCCGTTTCCTCCCGCGCTCTGTCGAAGAGTTCCCAGATAATCCTTCGGCTTTTGGTGTCGTTATAATCAAAGTCGGTCCAATCCATATCCAGCTCCTGCATCTCCTCAAAAGTCAGAACGATTCGGA
Organism: Eubacteriales bacterium; assembly: GCA_045576375.1. GTDB lineage: Bacteria > Bacillota > Clostridia > Oscillospirales > SIG627 > SIG685. Next base: position 4,752 of record JAZNGI010000010.1, on the reverse strand, counting down.
TGCTGTCTGAGCTTAATAATTGCATCTTCATTTCCCCTGCTCCTTACTGTTTTACCCTCATTATATGAACCGAAAAAGAAAATTGCAACTGAAAAAGATCGGCAATTCAGGAGAAAAACGGAAAAAGAACGGGATCTTTCCAAAAAACGGAGGGAAATAGAAAAATTCCCCCTTCCGAGGAAGAGGGAATTTCAAAACGGTTTTCTTAAGCGCCCTTCTTAAGAGCTTCTTCAATGGAGGATGCGGCAATGGATTCCTGAATGGAATAGTAGACCTCATTGATCTCCTTATAGTTATTGAGCATCACTTCGTCAAACACCCGATAGCCAAACTGGGTGGATTTCAGATTGGAGAGCTCACCGGATACCAGATAGTGGTCGGTGTAGAAGCAAAGAGCGGTGGCGGGGCAAAGCTCAACGAACTTCTTCTCCAGCTCAACGAGAAGCTGAGCTCTTTCGGAGCGGGTGGTCTTTTCCATAACGGAGTCTACCAGCTTATCGTAGGCTTCGTCGGAGAAGTTGGTCACGTGAGGAGTAAAGCCTTCGCTGTCGTCTTCAACGGAAACCACGTTTCCGCTGTACGCGGTGGCAAAGGGAGCCAGGTAGGAATATGCGCTGGTGGTCAAGCCCTGGTAATCCAGGCCGATCACGTCCCAGTCGCCCTGGTAGAGAGCGGTGACGTATGCCTCTTCGGAAAGACCCTTCAAGGTGACCTTGAAGCCGAGGCTTTCCCAAACGCCCTCAGCGTACTGAGCGATCTCTTTATCGTAATCTCTGTCATTACGGTAGGTCAAGGTGAAGCTTCCGCTCTTAACGCCGGCCTTGGAAAGGAGGCTCTTGGCTTCGGAAACGTTTGCCTTGGTGGAATAAAGTGCGCCGGCTTCCTGGCGGAAGGATTTGCCCATGGAGGATCCGTAGACACCGTTGGTCACAAAGCCTTCAGCCGCCTTGGTGCCTTTGCCGATGATGGAAGCGATCTCTTCGCGGTCCAGAGCCAGGGAAAGGGCCTGTCTCACCTCAGCCTTGGAGAGAACCTTGTTGGTGCAATCAAAGAAATAGGTATAGGAGGACAGAAGATCCTGGGTCTTCAGATCTTTTTCGTACTTGGTGTAGTTGTCCTTGGAAAGCTCGCCCAAGTAGTAGATCTCGCCGTTATTGTAGCGCTCCAACTGCTCGTCAAGATCGTAGGAGTAGTCGGTGAGAAGACGGTAGGGCTTCACGTACTTCATGTAGCCGTCCTCTTGGGTGGCCTGGGAGAGATAGTAGCTGTTCATCTCCAGACGGTAAAGCTTGCCCTGCACTCTTCCCTTCAAAGCGAAGGGGCCGTTGCTGAGAAGATCGTCGGTGCCGGTGGTTGCCCAGGTGTCTACCTTGTCGGCAACTCCCACAACGTCGTCACGAAGGGCCACGAGAGAGGGGCTTGCCAAAGCTTCCAGGAAGAGTTCCGCATCAATGGGCTTGTCAAACTCGATCTCAAGAAGGGTCTGATTCACTGCGGCGATGCCCACGTTGTCAATGGTCACATCCCCTGCCTTGGCGGCTTTGGCGTTCTTCACGTCGTAAAGCAAGGCGGCCGCGGGGCTGTTGGTTTCGGGAGAGAGGATTCTCTTCCACGCCCAGGCAAAGTGATCCGCGGAGAGGGTGCGTCCGTCGTTCCACTTGGAGGCCTTCAGCTCGATGAAGAGCTTATATTCCCCCTTCTTTTCATCGTAATCCGTCCACCAGTTGGAGGCGAGGCCGTTAACGATCTTTCCGTCGGTGGAAATTTCGGTTAAGCCTTCAAACATCACTCCGGTGTATTTCACCAGGTCTTTATCGTAAATCATCAAAGCGGGATCCAGGTTCTTGGGCTCGCCTGTCAGATACATTTCGATTACAGGCCCGCGATCTTCCAGATCAACGGAGCAACCCGCCAATACCGTTATCAGCGTTGCCATCAATAAAAACAAAGCAACTGTTTTTTTCATAAAAAGATTCCTCCTATGTATGTGCCGCACAACTTGCCGATAGGCAATCTATAACATAGTTATTATACCATCAAAAGAAATAATTTACAATTAAAAAAGCAACAATTTTTATTTTCTTTGAAATGCACAATATTTTCCTTGGTTTGTTGTGCTAAATATCCAAAAATCAAGGCTGTGCCCAGGCTTCTTCCCCGCCCAAGGAACACTCTATCACCGAAAGAGAACCGTCAAGCTCCAGAATTTTTTCTTTCAAAAGGGCGCAAACGGGAAGCTCCGTGGAGCGGTGGCCTGCGTCGATTACGGTGAGAGAGGCTTGATTGGCATCTAAGGCGGCGTTGTAATGCAGGTCGCCGGAAACGAAGGCATCGGCCCCTTCCCCGCGGGCCAAGGGAAGAAAATCTCTTCCTCCGCCGCAGGAAATCATCACGGTGGTGACAGGCCCGCTTCCCGCATAGTATTTCACGGGAGCGCCCAAGGCACGGGCCACCTGCCCGGCAAAGGCTTCGGGAGAGCAGGGAGAAATTGTTCCCACTCTGGCAAGAGGCGTGCTTTCCCCGGGGAGAGCCACGGCGCGGATCTCCTTCAGAGAGAGAAGCTGAGCCAAGCGGTCGTTCAAACCGCCGGGGGCAGCATCTAAGCGAGTGTGAAAGGAAAACACGGCGATCTCGTGTTTTAAAAGTGCGAGAAGATGGTCCGACGATGCATCCCCCGAAACGATTCGGGACAAGGGGCGGAAAATGAAGGGGTGATGACTGACGATCAGATCCGCTCCTTCTTTGATGGCCAACGCCACACATTCCCGGGTTACGTCCAGGCAGACCACGACTTTTTTCACCTGCTTGTCCCATTGAGAACAAAGCATGGCGCCGTCGTTATCCCAATCACAGGACAAAGAGGCGGGATAAAGGGTCTCTAAGTGTTCAAACAATTCCCGACGGGTCATTTCTTACTCCTTTCCAAAAGAGCTTCCAGTTCCTTTAGCATCTCCCGGGTGGGAGCGGCATCCAGGCCGCCTTGTTCCAGCCCGCGGATCAGGGAACGAAGCTTTTTACACAGGGTTTCAAAATAAAATCGGTTTTCTTCTTTTTCGGGGTGGCGAAGGATCTCTGCTCCCGCCAGATATTCCAGGGGAGAAAAGCTTCGCACCACGCCGTCATAACGGCATTTCATCACGGAAAAGGGGCGTTGATGCTCCACGACGATCTCTTCTTTTTCCAGGAGAAAGCCTTTTGCGGCAAGAAATTCCCGCAGATGAGAAACCTTGCTCATGGGTTGAAAAACCAGGGTCTTTCCCTGCAATTTTTCGGCAACGGGCTCCAACATTGCCGAAATGGTTTCGCCGCCCATTCCCGCTACCACAAAGCAGTCAACGTTATATTTCAGCAGTGGACGAATGCCGTCTGCCAAACAAAAGATCGCACGGTGCGAATAGGGGCTTCCCTCAAAGGCACGGCGGGCTCTTTGGAGGGGCAACGGGTGAATGTCGCTGACCACCACGGATTCGGCAATTCCTTTTTGCAAAAGGAAAAGAGAAAGAGCGGCGTGGTCCGCTCCCACGTCGGCAGTGACTGCCCCCGGGGGAACAAAAGACGCCGCGACCGAAAGTCTTTGGGATAAAACTTCCTCTTTCATCTTCTCTTACTTCTTTTCGGCAAGAAATGCGTTCAGCTTGGCAACCAGCTCTTCAGCGTTGGTTCCGTGAACCATGCAGGCATCCTCAATGGACTCTCCTCTTGCGGAGGGGCAGCCCAGGCAATGCATTCCGATCTCGAGGAAAAACTTTCCGGTTTCGGGATCAAAATCAAGGATGTCGCCGATGATAGTCTGTTTTGTTACGACCATTTTCTTTTATCTCCTTTCTGTGATTTTCCCGTCAAGTATGATTCCCGACGGTAAGCTTTTTGATCAAAATCAAAAGACTCACGGGAAGCAGGGCTGTGACGAGAGCTATAATAACCGTGACAATGTCAGGTATAGCGTCGAGTGAATTTGTGAGAATCGGTTGAAGAACCACCAGTGCCGCCAGCACCGCCAAAGAGGACAGCACCGTTACGGCGTTCCACGGATTAAACTCTTCCTTTCGGAAAAGACTCTCCTCATCGCAAACCAAAACGAAGCGGAGCAGAATCCCGCAAACGAACAGGGTGATCAATGCCGAAGAGTAGGCCAATTCGGAAAGAGAGGTGAAATAGAACACCACGCGATAGCTCAAGCAGGTGGCCACCGCTCCCAAAGCGCCCCCGGCACAGGGGAACAAAATGCCGCTTTTCAACGGGAGAACGGGCTCCTGTTTTCCCCGAAGGCCGATGTCGCGAGGGACACTGCTGACCACGGACACCGAGGAAAGGATCCCCACGAACAGTCCGTAAGCAATGAGGGCGGAGGGTCGGACAACGGGCTGTCCGAAGCATAAAAGAGACAGCAGAGCAAGAAAGGCGAGGGTGAAGTGAACCCCCAACTGAAAACGAAGCATGGCAAAGCTGTTAACACAAATTGCCCGCACCGCCTTCAGTGTTCGCAACACACCTGCAAAGCTGCGTGTTTCCAGCAAAACGTCGGCGTTCTGCCTGACGCACACGGCGTCGGATCCCCGATAGGCAAAGGAAACGTCTGCTTCCGATTGGGCGATGGACGACGACAGAGAGTCGGAAACACAAGCGGTGATGTCGCCGTTTTCGTTACGGTATCGCACGATATCCCGCTGTTGCCCCGGATCAAAGCCGCAAAACACCTTATAATGGGTGAGATCGGCAAGAAAGAGACCGCGATCCATGGTCTGATAGCGT
>JAZNGI010000009.1:0-9988 GCA_045576375.1 Eubacteriales bacterium | reverse complement strand
GTGGACTTGAAAAACCAAACAACAAGACCCCGACGGGGGACACTTCGTAACGAAGTCGTCTCCCGTGCTTTTTATAAAAAAAGACACTTTCGAAAATTGAAAGTGTCATAGAGGGGTACATATTTTGAGAAATACCTATCTCAAAGAATATAAATGCAATCTTCAATAAGTGATATTGTGAAACAGGTTTCAGTGATATTATATTCGCCGTTTCACTGTCCGAAGGACAATATCACGATGCGAAGCATCCTATCACTGCGAAGCAATATCACTCGCCGATAGGCGAATATAACTGAGGCACCTTCCTTACGGAGGGTGCCTCACGGTGTGTCGGGGTCTTTCTCGTTTTGTTTTTCAGTTATTGCTGAGGGGGAAGAGTGGGTCGTTTGTTCATGCTGTCACCTCATTGATTGATTTTCTTTGATTATACCACCGATGTCCTTTTCTGTAAAGGGAAAAAACCGAAGAAGACAAATTTTTACCTATTCATTGATAAAGACCAGTTGGGACAGAGGGAAGGTCTCGCCTTCAATGCGGATGGTTTTTGCTCCCCGGTCCAACAGAGAGAAGCGGCCCTCCACCCGACGGAGCTCTCGGCCGTCAAACAGGAGCACCCGCACCCGATCTCCCGGGCGTTTTTGTTTTAAGCGGGCGTTGAGAACCCGCTCCCCGTCCTCGCTGAGAGACGGAGGGACGACGGGAGAGCGGGCCGCCTTTTCCAGCTCCTCCCCGTGCCCCCGCAGGGCGGCAAAGGGAGCAAATTGCTTGGCTCGTTCCAGAGGGGTCATTTTGATTCGTTCTTTCATTTAGGCTCCTTTCTCAGGCCTTGTGGCCGCCGATCTGGCGGTTTCTTTCCCCCGCGGTGGCGCCGGGGAGCAGGTCCATTCCTCGCATCAGAGAATTTTTTCCGAAGCGGCTCTTCACCCTTGCCACCGTTTGTCCGATGCGCTCATCCCGCAGGGTTTCGGCGCTGTCGAAGATGCTCAGTTGGCGCCCCGTGTCCTTGCGCAGGCGGTTGCAGGTGAGGTGAAGCTGACGGATGGGAAGCAGGGGGTCTGCGATTTGGAAAAACAGCTCCTCCACCCGAGGGAGCCACACCGAGGGCGAGCGGGAATCCTCCGCCGCCTTGGCGCTTGCCCGCACGGGAGAAAGACGGAGGGGACGGGAATAGTGCACCTGCAGGGTCACGGAGGAGCAGACCAGGTTTTCCCCGATCATTTGCAGGCAAAGCTCGTCCATCATTTCCTTGGCCACCACCAGGGCTTCACAAAAAGCGTAATCCCGCATCAGCACCTGCCCGGTGGATAGGGAGGCACTTTTGGCGCGGTAGGCCTTGATGTGGCAGATGCGGGCGGTTTCGATGCCCCGGGCGTGGTCGATGAGAAGCTCAGCGTTGACGCCGAATTCCCCGTAGAGCCAATTCTCGTCGCAACGGGCAAGATCGCCCATGGTGAACACGCCGATGCGCCCCAGCCGTGCCGCGGTGCGGCTTCCGATCTGCCAAAAGTCGGTGAGGGGCACGTGATCCCACAGGGTAGTTTGATAGCGCTTTTGATCCAGAACGCCGATGAAATCCGCCGCGTGCTTGGCGGTGATGTCCAGGGCCACCTTGGCAAGATAAAGATTGGTGCCCACGCCGCAGGCGGCGCGCAGACCCGTGCGCTGATGGACGGCCTCCAGAATCCGCCGACCCAGGCCCACCGCATCGGTTTGATAAAGCTTCAGATAGGAGCCCACGTCCAGGAAGGCTTCGTCCACGGAATACACGTGGATATCCTGCTCGCTGACAAAATCCAGATACACCCCGTAGACCTTAGCGGAATATTCTAAATATAACTGCATCCGCGGAGGCGCCTGGAGAAAGGAGAGCCCCTCGGGGATCTCAAACATCCGACAGCGGTTTTTCACTCCCATTGCCTTCATGGCGGGGCTCACCGCCAGGCAAACGGTGCCCTTGCCCCGCTCGGGATCTGCCACCACCAGGGGCGTGGTCATGGGGTCTAAGCCCCGAGCCACACATTCCACCGAGGCGAAAAAGCTCTTTAAGTCGATACACAGATAACGAAGTTCTTCCATTTTGGCTCCTTTTTTTCACGAAGATTCGTATTTCAAAGCCATTGTAGCACAAAATATTACGAAATTCAATAGTTTTTATAAAAATATATGATTTTTCGTAAAGCTGTTTTTGGGATAGGGGACGAGGGGGAGAGAATTTACAAAAAAGTATTGAAAAAAGGGGGAGAGAGATGTATAATAACAAAAATAGCCACATAAAAAGAAAGCGGAGGTGACACCATGGCGGCCGTGATGGAGTATCTGAGGGAATTTCACGTGGGAAGCGTTTTGATTCGGCTGTTTCTTGCCGCCTTGTTGGGCGGTCTGATCGGACTGGAGAGAGGAAGGAAGCGGCGCCCCGCGGGCTTTCGAACCTATATGCTGGTATGCCTGGGGTCGGCGGTGTCCATGGTGCTTAGCCAATATCTGAACCATCTCATTGAAAACGATTGGGCGCCCTATCTTGCCACGCTGAACTTTTCTCTGACCACCGACGTGAGCCGTTTCGGTGCCCAATGCATCAACGGCATCGGCTTTTTGGGCGCGGGAACCATCGTGGTGACGGGAATGCGCCAGGTGAAGGGGCTGACCACGGCGGCGGGGCTTTGGGCTTCCGCTTGCATGGGACTTGCCATCGGCATTGGATTTTACGAAGCGGTGTTTCCCGCCGCGGTGATCATTTTAGTGACCACCACCCTTTTTCCCCGTGTGGAGATGCTGGTGATGTCCAAGGCCCGCAACATGGACGTGATGGTGGAGTTTGAGCACATTGACGACCTGGGCAACATCATTCAATGCATGAAGGCCGAGGGGATCCGCATTTTCGACGCGGAAGTGAACAAGGCCGGCGGAATTTCTGCCAATCCCACGGTGGTGTTTTCCGTGCAGTTACACAAGAAAAACCGCCATCATTCCGAGATCGTGACCATGCTTGCCAATCTGGAGAGCGTTCGGTCCGTGGAAGAGTTGTAAGGAGGGAACGCAATGCTGTACATACTGAACTTCGTTCGGGAGTTGGATCTGCTTGCCGTCCTCTGCCGATTGCTCTGTACCGTGATCTGCGGCGGTATCGTGGGCATTGAGCGGGAATACAAGCGCCGCCCCGCGGGATTTCGCACCCACATTCTCATTTGTTTGGGCGCTTCTCTTACCACCCTTTCCAGCCAGTTCGCCCTGCTCCGTTTGGGGCAGTTTACCGACCCTGCCCGTCTGGGAGCCCAGGTGATCGCGGGCATCGGTTTCATCGGCGCGGGGGCCATTATCGTGACCAAAAACCGCCAGGTGAAGGGCTTGACCACGGCGGCGGGGCTTTGGGTCAGCGCCATTGTGGGGCTCTGCTGCGGCGCGGGATACGTGGAGGTGGCGCTGTTGGTCACCGTGATCATTCTCGTTGCCGAGCTGTTTTTGTCCCGTCTGGAGTACTGGCTGATGTCCACCTCCCGCACGGTGAATCTCTACGTGGAGTATTCCCAAAAGGAGAACCTGGAGCTGATTTTAGACTGTATCCGCCGCCACAAGATCACCCTGGTGGATCTGCAGGTGACCAAAAACGGCGCGGGCTCGGTGCGAAAGCCCTGTGCGATCTTTTCTCTTCAGTTGAACCGCAGTATCACCCACGACCATCTGATCACCGCGCTCAGCGAGATTGACGGCGTGTTTTCCGTGGAGGAGCTTTGATTTTGGAGTTTGGGATGCTTTCCTTGGGAGAGCATCCTTTTTTTGGACTTTTCTTTCGGGAAATCCTTTGCAACCCTTTACAAAAATACAAAAGTTTGATATAATAGTATATTACAACGGGGCACTGTCACAAAATGACTCGGAAAGGTCGGAATGTTCGTTGTGAAGGATCGTAAAGACAATTTGGGCGTGAAAACGGGAACTTTGCTTCTTTGGCAGGTGCTTTCTTTTCTCTGCGCGTTTTTCGCCTGTGCATATTTTACCGGGCTGGAAGCGGTGTTTTGCGCTTTGGCCGCGGCGCTGACGGCGGGGCTGATCCTCAGCCATCCCTCTGCGGGCTCCTGTTTGGGAAGCGTTGCGGGGGGGCTTTCGGGCTACGCCTTTGCCCTCTGGAACACCGACGGCGGCGTGCTGGAGGCGGTGCTGACAAACACGGCCCTGGGAGACAGCGTGGAGCTGAGCCTGGATCTTCGCATTTTCGGCGCAATTTCTTTTGCGCTGCTGGTGCTTAGCTGTGTGTCCGCGGTGATCTGTGTGAAGAAGGGCTACGCCCGCACGGTCTGCGTGGCGGTGAATTCTTTTCTTTTCGTGTTGGCTCAGGGAGGAAGCCTTTGTTTCTTCCTTTTGAGAAAATACTCCTTTCTCTCTCTGGAGCTGTTGCAGGAGAAGCTGGCGCTGTTGGTGGCCAACGTGGAAGCCTATCTGACCCTCGGTCTGCAAGGGGCGGGGGAAACGGCAGAGCCGTACTCGCAGATGCTTTCCGAGCTTTCCTACAGCTTGGTGTATTCCCTGCCCGCTCTTGGGGTTGCCTTTTGCTGCATTTGCGCTTTTTTGCTTTCCTTCGTGCTCAAGCGCCTATTGAGAAAGAGCGGCGTGATCGGGGAGGCAAACGAGTGGATGTTTATGCCCGGCTTGGCCAGCGCCGTGATGTACGGAGTGATTTTCGTGCTGGCCTTTTTCGTGGAAGCCTTCGAGCCCGACAGTCCTGCGCTTTACGGCTTTGATCTTTTGGACACGGTGATGTCCTGTGCTTTTCTGGTGCCCGGACTGACGGCAGTCCGTTTGCTCTTGTCCCGCCGCAGGAGCGGGGGCGGGGGCTTTGGGGTGATCGGGATCGTCTTTTTGGTGATGCTGCTCCCCGTGGTGCTTCCCTTGGTTTTCAGCGTGCTTCCCATGGTGGGGCTGGTTTTCGTGGTGAGCACGGAGATCCGCAGGAGAGCGCAAGACAAACAAAATCAAAAATAAGGTGGGGATCCCCATGCAAAAAAAGAAAAATAAGTCTGCACTGCTCACGGTGAAGAACCAGCTTTTGGGTATTTCCTTTGCCGTGCTTGCCGCTTTTGCCGCCGTGGGGGCGGCGGTGGATCTGAAGATCCTTTGGATCGGCCTGGCCTTTGGCCTTTTTGAAGGGGGCGCAGTGTTCCTTTGGGAGCGGATGACCCGCAAGGGGAGAAGATCTGCGGAAAACGGCGCCAAGCTTTTGGACGAGCACATTTGCCTGGAGCTGTTGGGCGACTTTCGGGACGGGATCGCCGTGCTGGACAGAGAAGGAAAGCTGTTGTGGTATAACCAGCGCTTTCTGGACGCCGTGGGAGAAACGCGGGTGCTGTATCAGACGGAGATCAACAAGCTTCTCACTCAGAAGCTTCCCATGGCAAAGCTTTACGATTTTGCCCTTGATCCTGAGCAAAAGCCTCCTGAGGCCTTTACCAAGAACGGGCAATACGGCGTGGTGCCCTACCGTTTCGGCGCCCAGCAGGAATATTATCTTACCGTGTGGCACGATCTGAGCGACCTGGTGGCTCTGAAAAACGAGGCGAGGCTGAAAAATCCCATTATTTGTTACATTGCCGTGGACAATTATTCCGAAACCGCAGGCTTTATGCAGAGCAACTATCGGGCGGTGACCGCGAAGATCTCCGTGTTACTCAAGGAATGGGCCCAAAGCCTTGGGGCGGTGATCCACGAGGTGGAGCGGGACCGCTACATCGTTTTGATGGAGGAAGAGCGGCTTTTAGAGATCACGGAAAAGAAATTTGACATTCTGGACAAGGTGCGGGAGATCTCCACGGACAACGTGGACATTCCCGTGACGGTGTCCATCGGTTGCGCGGGAGTGGACGGAAGTCTGCCCGAAAAAGAGGCCGCGGCACACCGCGCGCTGGATCTGGCCCTGCAACGGGGCGGAGATCAGGCGGTGCTCAAGACCCGAACCGCCACCGAGTTCTACGGCGGACGCACCAAGACGGTGCAAAAGCGCACCAAGATCCGCTCCCGCATTATCGCAGGGGAGCTGGCGGGGCTGATGAAAAAGGCCTCCAACGTGCTGATTATGGGGCACAAATACGCCGATCACGATTCCGTGGGCTCCTGCGTGGGCATTGCCCGCATGGCAAGTGAGCATTGCGAAAAAGTGAACATTGTGGTGAATGCCGCCGACGTGAATCTGAGAGGGATCTTCAAAAAGCTTCACGGCATTGAGTGTTATCGGGAAATGTTCATTGACGCCAACACCGCCCAGGATCTTCTCACCTCCGATACGCTTTTGGTGATCTGCGACGTGAACAACGTGCGCTGCTTTGAAGCGCCTGCTCTCTACGAAAACTGTGCCACCACGGTGATCATTGACCATCACCGCAAGACCGACGAGTTTGCCATTCAGCCGCGGATCAGCTACATTGAGCCCGGCGCATCCTCGGCCAGCGAGCTGGTGAGTGAGATTTTGGAGCAGGCCCTCCATCCCGGCACGCTGCTAAAGGAGGAGGCGGAGCTTCTCTTTGCGGGAATGCTTCTGGATACCAAGCAGTTCTCCCGCAACACGGGCGTTCGCACCTTCTCTGCCGCGCTGTATCTGAGAGGAGAGGGCGCCAGCCCCGGAGAGGCGCAGATGCTGTTTCGCACCGAGTTGGATGAATTTACCAGAGAGATCCGTTTTGAATCCAACGTTACTACGTATCGGGGCATTTTTGCCATTGCCGTTTGCGACGGGGAAGCCGCGGCGGAGGATAAGATCGCCGCATCCAAGGCGGCGGACCGCCTGCTTTCCATCGACGGCGTGCGGGCCAGCTTTGCTTTGTGCCAAATTGACGGCGTGGTGCACATTTCCGCTCGGTCTTCGGGCAAGGTGAACGTGCAGTTGATTTTGGAAAAGCTCAACGGCGGCGGATATTTCGACGCAGCGGGAGCGCAGATGAAAAACGTGACCATGACCAAGGCGCTGACGATGCTCAAGAACGCCATTGACGAATACGCAGACGAAAAATAAATCATAATAAAGCGAGGAAAACCAAATGAGAATATATCTGAAACAGGACGTAAAGGGTCAGGGCAAAAAGGGCCAGATCGTGGAGGTGTCCGACGGATATGCCAGAAACTTTCTGCTTCCCAAGGGCTTGGGAGTGATTGCCGATGCCCGCCTGGAAAACGAAGTGAAGAATTCCGAATCCAGCAAGGCCTACCGTGCTCAGCAGGAGCTGGAGGCGGCAAAGGCGCTGGCAAAGAAGCTGGAGACGATCACGGTGAAGGTGACGGCGGATGCGGGTGCCGACGGCAGGCTCTACGGCTCCATCACCAACGCCCACGTTGCCGAGCTTCTGGAAAAGCAGGAGGGCGTTGCCATTGACAAGAGAAAGATCGTTTTGGCCGATCCCATTAAGGCCTGCGGCGATTTTGAGTGCGACGTGAAGCTTTACAACTCCGTGGTGGGTAAGCTGAAGGTCAGCGTGAGCCTTAAGGCTTGAAGACGGAGGAACGAGGGATGGCGAAAAACCAAGCGGGGGCGCTGTCGGATTCTCTGTTGGTGAAGCAGTTGCCCTATTCCATGGAGGCCGAGCAGGCGGTTTTGGGTGCGATCATTTTGGACAGCGAGAAGATCAACGAGCTGTCGGGTCAGCTTCGGGGCGACGATTTCTTCGTGGACAAGCACGCCAAGATCTACGATGCCGCCCACGAGCTTTTCATTTCCAATTCTCACATTGATCCCGTGACTTTGCTGGACGTTTTGGTGAAGCGGGACGTTTACACCCAGGAAGCGGGGAACGCCTACATTCGGCAACTGGCGGAAAACACCCCTTCCATTTCCAACGTGTTGGATTACGCCCGCATCGTGCGGGAAAAATCGCTGTTGAGAAAGCTGATCCTGGCCTCGGACGAGATCAGCGAAAGTGCTTACGCCCAGGCGGAGGACACCCAGTTCATTCTGGACAGTGCCCAGCAAAAGATCTTTTCCCTTTCTCAGGGAGCGGCCGCCCAGGATTTTTCTCACATCAAGGACATCATTCAGGATTACTACGGGGTGCTGCACACCCTCAGCAAGGACAAAAACGCCACCCGAGGCACTCCCACCAACTATTCCGCTTTGGACAACTATCTGGTGGGCATGGCCCCCAGCGATCTGATCATCATCGGCGGGCGCCCCGGCATGGGAAAGACCAGCTTCACCATGAACATTGCCGCCAACGTGGCCAAGTATTCCAAAAAGACCGTGGCGGTGTTTTCCCTGGAGATGAGCAAGCTTCAGATCGTGGAGCGAATGCTTTCCTCGGAGGCCCGCATCGACAGCTACAAGCTCCACACGGGAGAGCTGGAGGACGAGGATTTCACCAGCCTTGCCACCGCGGCCACCGCTTTGAGTCAGACCAATATGTATATTGACGATTCCAGCGGCATCACCGTTTCGGGAATGCGCTCCAAGCTTCGCCGTTTGGAGGGCTTGGGACTGGTGGTGATTGACTATCTCCAGTTGATGCATTCGGACAAGCGCATTGACAACCGCGTGCTGGAGATCGGCGACATTACCCGAAGTTTGAAGATCATGGCCAAGGATCTGGGAGTGCCCGTGATCGTTTGCACCCAGCTTTCCCGAAGCCCGGAAAAGAGAACGGGCAGTGACAGCAAGAAGCCCCAGCTTTCCGACCTTCGTGATTCGGGAAGCATTGAGCAGGATGCCGACGTGGTGCTGATGCTCTACCGCGACGGCTACTACAGCGAGGATCCCGAAGCCCAGACCCGTGCGGAGTGCCTGGTGGCCAAGAACCGTCACGGCTCCACGGGTACGGTGACCCTGGGCTGGGAGGGGCAGTACACGAGGTTTGTGGATATTGAGAAGCGATACGAAGAACATTGACCCCTTATTTGAAAAAGCGGAAGAGTTTCGCCTTGCCCACGGGCTTTACCACCGGGGAGAGCACTTGTTGCTGGCCCTTTCGGGGGGCAAAGACTCCGTGTGTCTGCTTCGGCTCCTGCTGTGGCAGAGAGAGCGGCTGAAGCTGAAGCTGAGTGCCGTTACCGTGCATCACGGCTTGCGGGAGAGCGCCGAAGAGGAGCTTAGTTTTTGCAAAGAGCTGTGTCAGGCCCACGGCGTGGAGTTTTACCCGGTGCGGGTGGACGCGGCGGCCTTTGCCAAGGAGCGGGGAATCGGCTTGGAGGAAGCGGGAAGGATCCTGCGTTACCGCCATTTTGCCTCTCTGGCTAAGGACATCGGCGCCCATGGGATCCTCACGGCCCACACCGCCTCCGATCAATGCGAAACCGTTGTGATGCATCTGATCCGCGGGGCTTCCCTGTCGGGACTGTGCGGCATTCCCTCTCGGCGGGGGCAGATCCTTCGGCCCTTGCTGTGTTGCACTTCAGCCGAGATCTTGGCGGCGCTCAAGCGCTGGGATCAGCCCTTTTGTGAGGACGAGAGCAACGGGGAGGACGGATTTTTCCGCAACCGCGTGCGCCACCGTTTGATTCCTTTGATGAAGGAGGAGAATCCCTCCTTAGAGGAAACGGTGGGGAGGAACGCGCAGATTCTTCGGGGGGAAAAGGAGCTGTTGGATGCTCTGTGCGACAATGCCTTGGCGGGGATCGTTTCCCCGGACGGATTGCGCGCGGATCGGGAAAAGCTCAGAGCTCTTTGCCAAAAAAAGGAGCTTCGCCCCTTATTTTCACGGGTGATCGCCCGTGCCTGCGAAGCCTTGGGAGTGCCGATGCCTTCGGCTCAGCGCTGTCTGAGTTTGTGCGAGGGAGCAATGCATGCGCCTGCGGGAAAGCGCTTTGTCTTTTCGGGAGGGGTGCTTTTGGTGGGTGCCAAGGAATTGGTGTTTGCAAGGGAAAAGGAACAGGAAAAAGAATATTGCGTGAATTTGACTTGCGGGCGCAACGTTTTGGATGCCATCGGCGCCGAAATTGTGTGGAGCAAGGAAAAAAAAGACGACAATTATAAAAATATTAACAAAATGCTGATGATTATGAAAATAAACTCTGCTAAAAT
>JAZNGI010000008.1:0-20609 GCA_045576375.1 Eubacteriales bacterium | reverse complement strand
GCCAATCAAGCAAACAAAAAAGTGCCCCGCCCTGCGGATGCAGGACGGGGCGGGAAGAGCTTTATGCTCTTACACTGTTTTCTTATGCTCTGGAGCGAGCCTTAGACACTACTGCGAATGCGCCTGCACTCAGAACGATGGCAACAACCATCAGCAGAGTGAAGCTGGTGTCAGCAGTGATAACTGCAGTGGAGGGAGCCACGCTGGCAGATGCGGATGCACTTGCATCGGCAGATGCACTTGCAGATCCGGAAGCTACTGCGCTGCTGGAAGCTGCTGCGCTGCTGGAAGCTACTGCGCTGCTGGATGCTACTGCACTGGAGCTGGAAGCTGCTGCACTGGAGCTGGATGCTGCTGCGCTGGAGCTGGTTGCTGCTGCGCTGGAGCTGGATGCTGCTGCGCTGCTGGTAGAGGGAGCAGCGGGCTGCTGGTTAGCAAACACTGCGGGAACGGGGAAGGAAGTGGAGTGGTCAACCCAGTAAGTACCCCAGTCGGAGCCCATAGCGGTGAGAACGGTCGCATAATCGTTGGTCGTAATGGTCTTGATCTTAGCCGCCTGAGCGTTAACGGCTGCCTTGTCAGCAGGAGTTGCGTTGCCGCCGAAGTTAGCGTCGTTGGGAAGGATAGACTTTGCACAACCCTGCAAAGCGTACACAGCGTCGCCTACGGTGATGGAGCCCTGTTTTCCGCCGGTATCTGCGGGGTTGGGACGAACCACCGTTACGTAGCTGAAGCCGGAAGCAACTCCGTCCACAGCTTTATTCTTATTGGAACCGATATTCAGGCACTTATCAAAGATTGCAGCTCCGCCGTATACAGCGGGAGCAAAGCCTGCGGTATGATCAGAACTGGCAATGATGGTACCGGAGTTCAGGCAGTTACGGAAGGTCACGCGGTTGAAGTTGTTGTTACCAACAAAGCCGCCGTTGTAGTTATTGTCGGAAGTAACGGTTCCGTCAAACCAGCAGTTTTCAATGATCACGTAGTCACCGTTGTAGGTTCCGGGCCACTGTACGTTGGGATCGAAAGCCAAAATGCCTCCCACAACGCCGCCGATGTTGCCTGCTGCATTGTTGACTTGTGCAGCCACGTAGGTGTTTTTGATCACCGTGCCTTCCATGGCAGAGTCAACCAAACCGCTCTTGGTGAAGGAGCAGGTGTTCTCCACGCGAACGCCGTCGATCACCGCAGTCTGACGAGTCTTTTGGAAGATGGCTTTGTAGCCGGAGATGTTCTTAAAGGTCACGTTCTCCACCTTGCCCCAGGCATCGCTAGCAAAGAGATAGCCTTCGTTGGGGTTGGCGCAGTTGTCAAAGGTCACGTTCTTCACGGTGCCCATGCCGCCGAAGTTGCTGACGAAAGCGGTGGTCAAACCGGAAATGGTGTGGCCCTGGCCGTCGAAGGTGCCGGCAAAGTTGACCTTCTGGATGCTCTCCCCTGCGGGAATGGTAATGTCCGCAGTCAGAACAACCGTCTTGTTTTTCTCTTGGTTATCATCCACGATGGCTGCCCACGCAAGATATTCCTGAGCGTTGCTGATGGTAGTATCCGCATCGGCAAATACGCCAAAGGGGATGAGCATGGCAACCAACACCACTGCAAGAACAATGCCTAACAGTTTTTTCATGATTGTTTTTCTCCTTTATGGATTTTTTCGGGGAGTTTCCCCCGATTTTTATAGTATACGAATTATACACTATTTTTGAATTTTTGTCTATAGTTTTTTTAACATTTTTATTGCCGTGTTTTGTTTTTGTGTTTTTGAACAATCATTCTTACTTAAGACTGTGCAAATTAACAATAGAAACAAGGCGAAAAAGCTCGGGGCAAGCCCCGAGCTTTCGGATTCACTCTTTGATCTTCTCCACGATGCCGTCCAGCCAGTCCCCGTCCAGAGTCTCCACCAGACCCGCATCGGCCGCACGGGCAAAGGCGGGATCAATGGGCAGCTTGCCCACGGCGGGGATTCCCAACCGCGCCGCCACGGCTTCGGCACGGCTCTCTCCGTAGATGGCGTGCTTGGCGTTGCAATCGGGGCACACAAAATAGCTCATGTTCTCCACCAGACCCAGCACCTTCACGTTCATCATGGCCGCCATGTTCACCGCTTTTTCCACGATCATCTCCACCAGCTCCTGGGGAGAGGTGACCACCACCACGCCGTCCACGGGCAGGGACTGGAACACGGTGAGGGGTACGTCTCCCGTTCCGGGAGGCATATCCACGAACATATAATCCACTTCGTTCCAATGCACGTCCGTCCAGAACTGCTTCACGGCGCCCGCAATCACGGGACCTCTCCACACCACGGGATCGGTGGCATTGTCCAGCAGAAGATTCAGGCTCATCACCTGAATGCCGCTTGCGGTCAAGGCGGGATCGATCATTTCATCCGTCACCGTGGCATGCTGAGTTAAGCCGAAGGCGGTGGGAATGGAGGGGCCGGTGATGTCCGCATCCAACACGGCGGTGCGGTAGCCCAACTTCTGCATTTTTGCCGCCAAAAGGGAGGTGACCAGGGATTTTCCCACGCCGCCCTTTCCGCTGATAACGCCGATGACCTTATTGACCTTACAGCCCTCGTGCAGATTCTCCAGAAAGCTCTCCTTGGAGGAGCAGTTTCCCGCAGAAGCGCAGGAGGAGCAATCGTGATTGCAATTTTCGCTCATTTTCTTCACTCCGTTTTCATTTTATTATAATTATCTTCTCTTGCTTTACGCATTTTCATCCATGGCCATCTCCAGCCACACGGGGCAATGATCGCTCCCCATGATCTCGGGCAGGATCCCCGCGCCGCGAATGCGGTGGGCGTGGGCACGGCTGACCACAAAATAGTCGATCCTCCATCCCACGTTGTTTTCCCTGGCGCGGGCACGGTAGCTCCACCAGGAATAGGCATCTTTTTCATGGGGATGCAGATGGCGGAAGCTATCCACAAAGCCCGCCTCCAACAAACGGGAAAACTTTTCCCGCTCTTGGTTGCTGAAGCCCGGAGTGCCCACGTTGGCCTTGGGGTGCTTCAAGTCGATCTCCTCGTGGGCCACGTTCAGATCGCCGCAATAGATCACGCACTTTTTCTCCCCCAAAGACGAAAGGTAGGCCCGCATGGCGTCTTCAAAGGCCATGCGGTAATCAAGGCGCTTGAGCTCGGGCTGAGCGTTGGGCACGTAGGCACACACCAGGAAGAAATCGGCGTATTCCAGGGTGATCACCCGTCCCTCGTCGCAAAACTCGCCGTCAATGCCGTACACGGCACGCAAGGGCTTCTTTTTGGCGATCACCAGGGTTCCCGAATAGCCCTTCTTTTCGGCGCTGTTCCAAAACTGATAGGCGCCGGGGGTGACAAGCTCGGCCTGCCCCTCCAGCATCTTGATCTCCTGGATACAAAAGAAATCCGCGTCCAAGCTGCGGTAGGCCTCCATAAAGCCCTTGGTGATGCAGGCCCGCAGGCCGTTCACGTTCCAGGAAACCAGCTTCATCTCTTTGCCACGAAGCCTTCCACGGCCATGGCACAGTTGTGGGCCGCCATCTTCAGGAAGGTGGGGTAATCCATCTTGCTGTCGTCGTTCGCTCCGTCGCTGATGGCACGGATCACCGCAAAGGGCACGCCGTTCACATAGGCCGTGTGGGCAATGGCGGCTCCCTCCATTTCACAGGCAACGGCGCCGAAGGTGCGGCGGATGAACTCTTTTTTCTCTCCCCCCGCCACGAACTGGTCTCCCGAGGCGATCAGCCCCTCCTTGCAACCCAGTCCCAGGGCCTTCACGCAGTCTGCCATCACCTCTCGGCTCTTTTCGTCGGCCGAAAACTCCACCACGTTGATCCCCGAGATCAGCCCGGGGGGATCCCCCAAGGGCGTGGTGTCCATATCGTGCTGAACCAGAGCGGTGGCCACCACGATGTCGCCGATGTGAAGCCCGCCGTCCAGCCCCCCTGCCACGCCGGTGTTCACCAGAAGCTCGGGGGCGTATTTGAGGATCATGGTCTGCGCACAGATGGCGGCAAACACCTTGCCGATGCCGCAGACCGCCAGCACCACCTCTTTGCCCGCCAGCTTGCCGCGGGTGAAGCGGATGTTGGATTGCACTTCGTCCACGGGATCCACGAGCTTTCCTCTCAGCTCTTCGATCTCCACGGACATTGCGCCGATAATTCCGATCATAGCCGTCTCCTTAATTATAAGTAAAAGTGGGCGCGGGACAAGCGCGCAGAATATCAAGATAGCGCTTGGCCTCGGCTTTTGCCTTGGAAAGGGACAGGGTGCGGAAGTTTCCGCACTCCACCGCGCTGTTTCCGAAGATCTCCCCTTGGTGAGCGATCACCTGCTCCAAGGCCCAAAGAAGGGTTTTCAGCACCTCTTCCTTGGGGCGGTTGCGGGTGAGAAGGTAGAACCCCGTCTGACAGCCCATGGGCCCGAAATAGATCACGTCCCCTCCCATGGGGGAATTTCTCATATAAGTGGCCAGCATGTGCTCCATGGAGTGCATGGTGGAATCGTCCATCACGTCGGGCGTGTTGGGCTTTCTGGTGCGCAGATCAAAGGTGGTGATGTCCCCGTCCACGCGGGAAATATAAATGCCGGGCTCCAGCACCGTGTGGTCCACCTGAAAGCTGGCAATTTTCTGAATGTTTTCCATGGTTTCTCCTTATCCCAGCTTGTTGCCGTTGCCGTCGAAGAGGGGAAGATCCTCCAAATAGATCAGATCCTCGCGGTTTTGCGCGTCGCCCTCGGCAAGAATGGCCATTTTCCCCGCGATAGAGCCTCCTGCCGCCTTCACCAGCTCCTCCAGCGCCCGCAGGGATTCGCCCGTGGAGATCACGTCGTCCACGATCAAGATCTTCTTGCCCTTCATCAACTGAGCGTCTGCCTTGTCAAGATAGAGCTTTTGCTCCCCCTGGGTGGTGATGCTCTTCACCGTCACCTCAAACACGCCCTGCATATAGAGCTTGGGCTTTTTGCGGGCAAGAAAATATTTCTTCGCGCCGCTCTGCCGCGCCATTTCGTGGATCAGCGGAATGCCCTTGGCCTCGGCGGTGAGCATATAATCGTAAGCGGGAGCCTTCTTCAACAGCTCTCGGGCGCAGGCCACGGTGAGCTCCTGGTCGCCGAAGATCACAAAGCCCGCAATGGTGAGAGAATCGTTCACCTTGCAAAGGGGAAGCTCCCTCTCCAGGCCCGCCACGGTCATTTTATAAAAACTCATTTGTCGTTCCTCCTGTGGTTTTTCCTTGTTCTTTCCAATATTATACCCCTTTTTTTCAAAATGTCAATCACTTTGCAAGGCCGTCTTGCGCCCGTGGAAAGATCAAATGCGGCAATAGGTTTGGTTGAGCCGCAAAAAGCGCTCCTTGTCCACCTCTTGCAGCTGTTGGGCGGTGACACGGTAGGCCCAGTTGTTCTCCGCCTTGCCGGGGGTGTTCAGGCGGGTGTCGCAGCCGTAGCCCAAAAGATCCTGAATGGGAAACACCGCAAGATCGGCGTGGCTTGCCATCACGGTGCGCAGAATGCTTTCACAGCCCTTGCCCCAATCCCCCGTGTGGCCGCAATAGGAAAGCATTCGTGCTCTGGCGGCGTCGTCCAGCTCCCACAAATAGCCCAGCAGGGTGTTGTTGTCGTGAGTCCCCGTGTAGGCAACGCAGTTGGCAGGGTAGTTGTGGGGCAGGTGGGTGCTGTTCTTCTCTCCCAAAAAGCCGAACTGGAACACCCGCATTCCCGGAAAGCCGCTGTCCTTCACCAGCTTCACCACGTCGGGGGTAATATCTCCCAGATCCTCGGCAATGATCTCCATCTTTCCCGCCGCTTCCTTCAGCGCCCGCACCAAAGGCATCCCGGGGCCCTTGACCCACTTGCCCTCCTTGGCGGTCTGAGCGGAGGCGGGAACGGCCCAATAAGACGCGAAGGCGCGGAAATGGTCGATGCGCACCCCGTCAAAGAGCTTTGCCATGAAGGCAATGCGATCCTTCCACCAACGGTAGCCGTCCTGTTTCATGGCCTTCCAATCGTAGAGAGGATTGCCCCAAAGCTGACCGTCCTCGCAAAAATAATCGGGAGACACGCCCGCCACCCGAAGAGGATAGCCCCTTTCGTCCAGTTGGAACATCCCGGGGTCGCTCCACACGTCGGCACTGTCAGCAGAAACGTAAATGGGAACGTCGCCTATGATCTTCACGCCCTTGGTTTGGGCGTAACGGCGCACCGCCTGCCACTGGGTGAAAAATTCAAACTGAATGAATTTCCAGGCAAAGAGGGTTTCGGGATCCTCCCGTGTTTGGCTCCACTCCTGCCAGGGCTTCCCTCCGTTGGCCTCCCGCAGGGTCATAAAGCGGCAATAGGAAAGAAGGTGGGGCTCCTTTGCAATAAAATTCTCGATCTCCCGCCGATCCTTCACCCGCGCCGCCGCCTTTTTCAACAGGGCAAAGCGCTCCTTTTTCAAGCGGTCAAACTCGCAAAGATAGGGAGAGGCTTGCTTTGCCTCTTCCAGCTCCTCTTGGCTGAGCAGCCCCTTCTGCGCCAGCGTGGGAAGATCCACGAAGGAATAGTTGCCGCTGAAGGAGGAATCGGATTTGTAAGGAGAATTGTATTCGTCGGGGGCGCAAAAAGGCAGCACCTGCCAATAAGAAAAGCCTGCCTCAACGAGAAAATCAATGAATCGGCAAGCCTCCTTGCCGAAGCTTCCCGAACCGTACTCTCCCCAAAGGGAGGAAACGTGCATCAAAACGCCGCTTGCCCGTGCCATCGCCGTGCCTTCTTTCTTTCTTAAGTTTACTGTTATTGTAGCATTCCGCGGGGCTTTTGTCAACAAAGCCGCTCTGTGGCAAAATCTTTTTATTTTTGCAAAAAACCGTTGCTTTTCTCTTCCCGGGGTGCTATACTGAAAAAAACGCTCTCTGCTTTGCAGAAAAACCACCGAGAAAGGCAAGCCATGTATCTTTACGAAACGCACCTCCACACCTCTCCCGTCAGCTCCTGCGCCAAGGCAAGCGTGAAAGAAAGCCTGGAGTTTTATAAAAGCCTGGGATACGACGGGGTGTTTATCACCGATCACTTTATCAACGGGAACCTCGGCATCGACCGCAGCCTGCCCTACGAGGAACGGATCCGTTTTTACTTTTCCTCCTACGAGGAAGGCTCCCTCCTGGGCAAACAGATGGGGCTGAAAGTGTTCAGCGGCGCGGAAATGTCCTATCGGGGCACCGATTTTTTGGTCTACGGCTTGGACATGGCCTGGTATCTTGCCCACCCCGAGATCCAAGATCTCCCCCCGGAGGACCTGCTTTCCCTGTTAAAGGAGGAAGGCGCTCTGGTGATCCAAGCCCACCCCTTCCGCCAAGCGCACTACATTAAACACATTCGCCTCTTCCCCGACCGTATTCACGGCGTGGAGACCTATAACGCCTGCAGAGACGAGAAGACCAACCGCATGGCCGAGCTTTTTGCCGAGGAATATTCCCTCATCCCCTTTGCGGGAACGGACAACCATCAGGGACCGGGCCAAAAAAAGCTGGGCGGAATGCAAACTAAAACCCCTTTGACCGATGAAAAAGATTTTGTTGCCCGAGTGCTCAACGGCACCGCTCTTCCCTTTCGTCGGGAAGCGGAATAAAAAGAAAGAGAGAAAACAGCGATGATCCGTTATCAGTTTTTGCGTTTTCCCCAAGGAAAATTGAAAGCCGTCACCTTCAGCTACGATGACGGCGCCCCCCAGGACGTGCGCTTTGCTCAGACCCTCACCCGTCACGGCTTAAAGGGCACCTTCAACTTCAACAGCGACGAAATGAGAAAAGGAAAAACGATCTCCAAGGAAGACGCTCAGACCTTGATCCTGGATCAGGGCCACGAGATCGCCGTTCACGGCTATAACCACCGCGCCCTCGGCCTCCAGCGCCCCTTGGAGGGCATTCGCGACGTGCTGGATTGCCGCTTGGAGCTGGAAAGCAAATTCGGCCGCATCATCCGCGGAATGGCTTATCCCGATTCGGGCATCACCCGCTTTGCCAACGGCGCCGACTATCCGAGCATCCAACGATATCTGTCCGATCTGGGCATTGCCTATTCCCGCTCCCTGGGCGGCGACAACAACAGATTTCTCCTCCCCACCGATTGGTATAACTGGATCCCCACCGCCCATCACAATCACCCTCACGTGTTAGAGTGGATCGAGGCCTTCAACGCCCTCAAGGAGGAGGAGATCTATCCCACCAACCGATATCCCCGCCTGTTCTACGTGTGGGGCCACAGCTACGAGTTTGACAACGACGAAAACTGGGATCATCTGGAAACCATTTGCGAAAATCTCGGCGGCAAAAGCGACGTTTGGTACGCCACCAACATCCAGATCTGCGATTACGTGAAGGCCTATGAATCCCTGATCTACAGCGCCGACGGCAAGCTGGTCTACAACCCCACCAACCTCACCGTTTGGACGGCGGTGGACAAAAAGACCTATTCCATTGCCCCCTCACAGACTTTGGATCTGCGCGCAGACCACTGATTTTTTCAAGCAGGAAGAGATGCCTCGGCATCTCTTTTTTTGCGTTTTCTTTCAGATCCTTGTTTGAATTTCTTTAAAAAATCCGTTGATTTTTCCCATCGGGCGTGGTAGAATATTAGCGGAATCCAAGGAAAGGAGTTTTCCCATTGATCAAACAGGACATTGAATATATCGGCGTGAACGATCACAAGGTGGATCTTTTTGAGGGGCAGTACTCCGTCCCCAACGGAATGAGCTACAATTCCTATCTCATCCGCGACGAGAAGATCGCCGTGATGGACACTGTGGATCAGCACTTCACCCACCAGTGGCTGGACCGTCTGCAAAACGCTCTGGGAAGCGCCGCCCCCGATTATTTGGTGGTGTTGCACATGGAGCCCGATCATTCCGCCAACATTCTCAACTTCGCCAACACCTATCCCTCCGCCGTCATCGTTTCCTCCGCCAAGGCCTTTGCCATGATGAAGCAGTTCTTCGGCACGGACTTTGCCGACCGGCGCATCGTGGTGGGCGAAGGGGACCAACTGCCCCTGGGCAGGCACACCCTCAACTTCATTACCGCCCCCATGGTGCATTGGCCCGAAGTGCTGATGGCTTACGAAAGCACCCACAAGATCCTCTTCTCCGCCGACGCCTTCGGCAAATTCGGCGCACAGGACGTTGAAGAGCCCTGGGCAGACGAGGCCCGCCGCTATTTCATCGGCATCGTGGGCAAATACGGTGCTCAGGTGCAGGCAGTGCTGAAAAAAGCCGCGAGCCTGGACATTGAGATCATCTGCCCCCTCCACGGGCCCGTGCTCAAGGAGGATCTGGGCTACTATCTGAATCTCTATTCCGCCTGGAGCTCCTACCAGAGCGAGGAGGAGGGCGTGGTCATTGCCTACACCTCCGTGTACGGCAACACCAAAAAGGCCGTTCTTCTCTTAGAAGAAAAGCTCAAGGCCAAGGGATGCCCCAAGGTGATCCTTCACGATCTGGCAAGAACGGATACGTCTGCCGCCGTGGCCGATGCCTTCCGCTATTCCAAGCTGGTGCTGGCCACCACCACCTACAACGCCGACGTTTTCCCCTTCATGCGCGACTTTATTCACCATCTCACCGCCCGCAACTTCCAAAACCGAAGCGTTGCCTTCGTGGAAAACGGAAGCTGGGCTCCCTTGGCGGCCAAGGTGATGAAGGAGCTGCTGAGCCCCTGCAAAAATCTCAACTACGCCGAAACCTCCGTGAAGATCCTCTCCTCCCTCAACGAGGAAAGCCTTGCCCAACTGGAGGCGCTCAGCCAAGAGCTTTGCAAGGAATATTTGGCACAGCAATCCGAAACCGCCAATAAAAACGATCTGAACGCCCTTTTCAACATTGGCTACGGTCTGTACGTGGTCACCTGTCACGACGGCAAGAAGGATAACGGGCTCATCGTGAACACCGTCACCCAGGTCACCGACACCCCCAACCGCGTGGCAGTCACCATCAACAAGCAAAACTATTCCCACCACGTGATCCGTCAGACGGGCAAGATGAACGTCAACTGTCTTTGTGTGGACGCCCCCTTTGCCGTGTTTGAAAAATTCGGCTTCCAAAGCGGAAGAAACACCGATAAATTTGCCGATTGCACCCCTCTGCGCTCCGACAACGGGCTGATCTTTTTGCCCCGTCACATCAACTCCTTTTTGAGCCTGGAGGTGGAGCAATACGTGGATCTGGATACCCACGGAATGTTCGTCTGCTCCGTCAAGGAAGCCAGAGTGCTCTCCGATCGGGAGACCATGACCTACACCTACTATCAAAACCACGTGAAGCCCAAGCCCCAAACCGAGGGCAAAAAAGGATACGTGTGTAAGATCTGCGGCTACGTTTACGAGGGCGATCCTCTTCCCGACGACTTTATTTGTCCCCTGTGCAAGCACGGGGCGGCAGATTTTGAAAAAATACAGTAAAAGGAGAAACGAAAATGAAAAAGTACGTATGCGACGCTTGCGGTTGGATCTACGACGAAGCCGCGGGCGATCCCGACAACGGCATTGCCCCGGGCACCAAATTTGAAGATCTTCCCGAGGATTTCGTTTGCCCCCTGTGCGGCGTGGGCAAAGAAATGTTCAGCGAAGAAGCGTAAGGAGAAAACCATGAAAGAAAACGTTATGATCTGCAACTGCAAGCAGGTAAGCTACGGCGACATCGAAGACGCTCTGCACCAAAAGGAAAGCTTTTCCGACGTGCTGAAGGCATTTGATTTCGTTCAGGAAGTCACCCATTGCTCCACCGGTTGCGGCGGATGTCACGACAAGGTGTTGGACGTGATTTCCGAAATTATGATGGGCCCCAAGGCCTGAAATGAGAACGCCGCGCCTACGGCTTGTCCCGGGGTGCGGCTGTTTTTTTAGGAGAAATGTATGGAAATGGTACTTTTGACCGCGCTGGGCGTGGGCTCGGCAACGGTGTTCGGCTCTCTTTTGGGCTTTTGTTTCAAAAAACTCTCCCACAAATTTTCCGATATCGTTCTCAGCTTTGCCGCGGGCGTTATGCTGGCGGCGGCGGTGCTGGGGCTGATCCTCCCCTCCCTGGAGCACGGGGGCAAGTGGGGACTTTTGTTTGCCGTGGGCGGCATTTTTGCCGGAGCCCTCTGCCTGAATCTTATGGATAAGCTGGTGCCCCACCTCCACGGCCTTGTGGGAACAGAGTCCGAAGCCCATCCCTCGGCGGATCTGAATAAGGTGCTTCTCTTTGTCATGGCCATCGCCATTCACAATCTCCCCGAGGGCATTGCCGCGGGAGTGGGCTTCGGCGCGGGAGATCCTGCCCAAGCGCTGATGATCGCAGGCGGCATCGCCCTGCAGAACGTTCCCGAGGGTATGGTGATCATCGGTCCCATGCTGGCGGCAGGGGTGTCCCCGAAAAAAACCTTCCTCTGTGCCCTGGGCACGGGATTGGTGGAGGTGGCGGGCACTCTCCTGGGCTACTTTGCCGTCAGCCTCTCCTCGGCCATCCTTCCCTTTGCTCTGGCCTTCGCGGGGGGCACCATGCTCTATGTGATCAGCGACGAAATGATCCCCGAAACCCACGCCCACGGCGGTCAGCGGGGCGCCACCTACGCTCTGCTGGCGGGCTTTTGCGTGATGCTCTGCACCGACGTTCTTCTGGGCGGGTGAATTAAAAGATAGAAAAAGGGTGTTGCCTGAGGGCAACACCCTTTGTTTTTTACGGTTGGGTTATGCGGCGGTCTTCACGGAAGTGATGTGGGGGTTCGCGCCGTTGTACCAATAGAGGAAGCCTTCCAGATCGATCTTGTCGCCGATCTTGAGGTTCTTCACAGCCTTGTAAACGTCGGTATCCGCGCCGCACAGGTAGCTCTCCACAACAAAGTTGTAGGTCTTGCCGTCCACGGAAACGTTGAAGTACAGATCGTTGCCCTCGAAGCCGGAGCCGTCCCAGTTGTAGAGGAAAGCCACGTCGTTGCCGTCGGCATCCTTGGAAGCTTCCACGGTCATGCCCTTGAAGGAAACGAACATGTTCTGGCTCTTAATGAGATCTTCGGAAGCCAGCTTAGAGGTGATATCCACGGGCTCTGCCACGTACTTGCCTTCCAGGATCTCATAGGTGCCGTCGATGATCTCCACCTCGCCGGACCATTCTGCCTTGTAGCCCTTCACCCGGATCTTGGTGCCCACGGTCATCTTGTTGTAGTCTTCCTCAGAGCAGGGAAGATCATAGATAAAGTAAGCGCCTTCGCCGTCCTGGGTGTAGAAGGTTGCCTTGCTCACGCCCTGGTCGTCGGTCCACCAGCCCTGCTTTGCCTGGATGTAAGCCTCAACGGTTACTTCGCTCTCCAGAGCAGCAGCTTCATACTGGGCGTAGGTCATAACGCCTTCGGACTTCTTGTTGCTATCCTCTGCAGGCTCGCCGCAGCTAAAGCAAGCGAAAACCATCAGGGCTGCCAACATCAAAAACGCAATTTTCTTCATAACGATACTCCTTTTTATGAGATTGAGTTTATACTTTATTATACACCAAAACCGCGAGAAGTCAAGATATTACCCCGAATTTCTGCGGTTTTTTCTGTGTTGACAAACAAAGCCGACGCCCAACAGCACCCAAACCCCGGCCAGAACGCCCAGAATTGCCACGCTCTCGGCGGGCAAGGGCTCCGTTAATTTCTTAGGAGCCGCTTCGTTTGCCGCAGGCTGATCCAAAAGATATAGGCTCTTCACGTTGGCAAAAAGCTCCTGTATAAAGGCGTCGTCCACCTTTTGGGAGCGGCGGGCGGCCTTGCAAACGTCCTCCACCAACTGTCCCGCCGCGTTGCGCAGGGAAGCGGAGCCGTTGAACACGGGAGTCACGAAGGTGTTTTGGGTGTTGTCCAAAAGCAGGCGAGCGGCTTTCAGCTTCACCTCGTAGTAAAGCTCGCCGTCCTCCCCCTCTCGACAAAGGTAGTCTTGATATTCCTCGCTGTTTTGGGCCTTTAAGGTCACGGGAACGTAGCCCTCGGTTTGGGAATAGGCGATCTGCACCTCGTTGGTGAGAAGATACTGCCCAAACAGCCAGGAGGCCATCACCTCTCCCGCATCCGCCTTGTTGAAAATGCAAAGGGAAGGCCCCTGGGAGATCATTTGCGGATGTTCCGGATCAAACTGAGGAATGGGCATCACCGCCGTTTCAAATTCCACCAGTTGCTCCTCGCTGATATCCAACAGCGGCGCCCCGCTTCCCATCCAGGTGGCACCCGCCGTGGAATCCACGGCAAAAATGCACTGCCCCGCGTTTAAAAAGTTGGCGGGATAGCTGGAGATCTTAAAGGTGGAAAAACTGCGGGAAGCGGCGTGGGAGGAGATCTGTTGCAACAACTCTTCTGTGGTGTCGTTAAACAGAAGGATCTCTCCCCCTTGGGCGGAATAGCCCGCGCCCTTCTGCCGAAGCATCTGGATCATCATATTGTCCGTGGACTTATAGATAAAGGGAATGAGGGTCTTCTGTCCGTTGACCAGATAATTCCCCGCTTCATCCCGCGCCATGGCCGCCTCGCTCACCTCAAACACAAAATCCCAGGTGAGGGTCTCGGGCAGAGTGTAGCCCAGCTTTTGTACGAAGGTCTTGTTCACGTAGCAAGCCTCGGTGGAGCGCATATAGGGCAGAGCGTAATGGCCGGAACCGATCACGCACTCGGCGAGAAACTTCTCCACGATCTCTTCCTGCTTGGGAGAATCAAAGCGAAGCTCGCTCCCTCCCAGCCCGTATTTTTCGTCTGCCATCAGAGAGTCCAGGTTCACCACCGTGCTGTCCCCGCCCATAAGATAGGTGGCAATATGGTCGGGATAGGTGATGCACACGTTGGGCGTGGTGTTGGTGGCAATGTTGGTGATCACGTCGTTATAGATCTTGCCGTAATCGGTGTAGAGCTTGAGCTTCACCGTAATGTTGGGATAAAGGGCCTGAAAATCCGCAATGGCCTTTTCGTAGATCCTGGTCTGCGTCACGTTGGTGTCGTTTTTGGCCCAAAAAGTGATCTCGTAGCTTTGAGAAAGATCAAAGTCCTCGGGGATCTCAAAGGGGGCAAGGCCCACCGCCCCGTGGCATCCGCTGAGAACGAAAGCGGCAAGGAGCAGGGAAAGCAAAAAGCAAAGCGTCCGTTTCATCCCTTCAGTCCTCCCCGGGCAACGCCCTCCATGATCTTATTGCGGAAGATCAAAAACAAAACGATCAAAGGCACGCTGATCACCACCACCGCCGCCATCATGGCGGGAATGTTCTCCCGTCCGAAGCCGTTTTCCCGAATCTCCTGGATGCCGTTGCTCACCAGATAGTAAGCGGGATCGTCGGTGATCAGCCGCGGCCACACGTAGGAATTCCAGCACTCGATCACCTTCAGCACCGTCACGGTGATCACCGTGGGTCGGCAGATGGGAAGCATCACCTTCACCAGGTATTTCAGATCCGAGGTGCCGTCCACCTTGGCGGCGCGGTACAGCTCGTCGGGCACCTGAGCAAAGGTTTCCTTAAGCAAATAAATGTAAAACACCGAAGCCACCGAGGGAAGGATCAGTCCCGTGAAGGTGTTGCGCAGATCCAAATGGGTCACGGTCATAAAATTGGTGATCACCACCAGCTCGTTGGGGATCATCATCAAAGACAAAAACGCCGTGAACAGCAGATTCTTGCCCCGAAATTCCATCCGCGCAAAGGCGAAGGCGGCGGGCACGATCACCAACAGCATCAGCGCCGTGGTGCCCAGGGTGAAGATCAGCGTGTTCAGAAAATAATCGGCCAGGGGCACCTGGGTGAAGGCGTCCAGGAAGTTGGCAAAGGTGGGCTGCTCCACGAAAAA
Organism: Eubacteriales bacterium; assembly: GCA_045576375.1. Taxonomy (GTDB): domain Bacteria; phylum Bacillota; class Clostridia; order Oscillospirales; family SIG627; genus SIG685. Next base: position 5,804 of record JAZNGI010000008.1, on the reverse strand, counting down.
CTTGGGAATATATTCTGCGTTGTAGCTTCCGTAATCCTTCAGAGAGGTGAGGATCATCCAATAGAAGGGAAACAGCACCACGATCCCCCACAAGCCCAAAAAGGCATAGGTCACCCCTTGAAACACCCGATTTCCCACGCGGGCGCGTTTTTGCTTTCTTTCAAAGTCCGTTGCGGCGGTCATTCTTCTCCCTCCCTTCATCCGTTCACCACGTGCTTTTTGCGGATCATCAGATTCACGCAGGTAATGGTCAGCACGATCAAAAACAGCACGATGGCGGCGGCGGAAGCAAAGGACGGATAGCCGCCTCCGTCTCCGTAAAGCTTGTCGTAAACGTAGCCCACGATGGTATTCATCTGCGCCGCGTTCAGGTTCGTGCCGAACAGCGCCACCGCGTCACTGTATGCCTTGAAGGCACCGATAAAGCCCGTGATCACCAAATAAAAGAGCATGGGAGAGATCATGGGCAGGGTGATCTTGCGGAAAATGCGCCATTTCCCCGTGCCGTCCACGCGGGCGGCGTTGTAATAATCCTCCCTCACGGAGGCCAGAGCGCCCGTGAGCACCAAAATCTTAAAGGGCATCACCACCCAAACGGTGTAGATACAAAGCACCAGCATCTTCGCCCAGTAGGGGCCGTCGATAAAGTCCACGGGGCCCGCACCGAACCAGCCGATCACCAAATTGGCAAGCCCGTCGGTGTACGCCGTTTTGCGAAACAGGATCATAAACACCATTCCCACCGCCAGGGTGTTGGTGACGTAAGGCAAAAAATACACCGTCTGAAACAGCTTTCTCAAGGGCTTGATGCTGCTCAGCCCCAGGGAGATCACCAGCGCCAGCAACGTGGAAACGGGCACCGTGATCAGCACCAGGATCAGCGTGTTCTGCACTGCCTGGAGAAAATAGGGGTCCCGCAGAATGTAGCCGTAGTTGTAAAAGCCCACCCCGAAATAGGTCTGAGATGCGCTGTTGTAGCCCTCCTCAAAGGAATAGATCAAAACGTCAACCAGCGGGTACACCAAAAACACACCCAAAAACAAAATCGCAGGCAACAGATAAAGCCACGCCTTTTTGTTGTTCTTTTCCATGGTCTCCTCCTCAGCGTGCCGAAAAAGGGATCCGAGCTTGGCTCTCGGGATCAAAAAGGAACAGCTTATGCGGCTTCACGTCAAAGCGCACCGTGTCACAGGATGCATCGGGACGGCCTTCGGAGCTGACGATGGCACGGATGAGGGCCGCCTCACAGTCGGGATGAGCGGCAAGAATGCTGCAGTCTCTCCCCATCAGCTCCACTCCCTTGAGCTCACAGCGCAGCGGGCCGTCCTCCTTGGGCAAAAAGCCCTCGGGACGGATCCCCGCAATCACCTTTCCCTCGGGGCAATCCACGGACAGGATGCGCTCCCCGCCGATCCAAAGGGCGCCCTCTCGCACCTCGCCTCGGAACACGCTGATGGGAGGAGTTCCCAAAAACTTGCTCACAAAGAGGTTGGCGGGATCGTCGTACACCTCCTGGGGTTTTCCCGTTTGCTGGATCACGCCGTCCTTCATCACCACGATACGGTCGGAAATGCTCATAGCCTCCTCCTGATCGTGGGTCACGAACACGGTGGTGATCCCCGTTTTTTTCTGAATGCGGCGAATTTCCTCCCGGGTCTGCAATCGCAGGCGGGCATCCAGGTTGGACAAAGGCTCGTCCAGAAGGAGCACCCGGGGCATCTTCACCAAGGCACGGGCAATGGCCACTCGCTGCTGCTGTCCGCCCGAAAGCTCCGAGGGGCGGCGCTCCATCAGAGTCTCGATCTGCACCAAACGGGCAATCTCCTCCGCGCGGCGGTGCATTTGGTCCTTGGAAAGCTTCTGTTTCCCCTTGAGATTCTCCAAGGGGAAAATAATGTTCTGCAACACCGTGAGATGAGGATACAGCGCGTAGTTTTGAAACACCAGTCCCACGCCCCGATGCTCGGGAGGAAGGCCCGTCACCTCGTCCTCTCCGAAAAAGATCTTCCCCGAAGTGGGCTTCAGCAGGCCGCTGATCAGATTCAGCGCCGTGCTCTTTCCGCAGCCCGAGGGGCCCAGCAAACCAATGAGCTCCCCGTCGGGAAAGGTAAAGTCAAAATCATTCACCGCCACCACGGGCGCTTCCTTGCGGGAGCGGGCGGGAAAGCTCTTGGTCAAATGTTCTAATACCACTTTCATCGCATTTTTTCCTTTCAACCAACTTGGTCTTGGCTACAGTATAGCACAAACTTTCCTCCCGCGCAAGATTTTGCCGCCGATTGCCCAAATTTTTCTCTTCCGTTGCTAAACCTTGCGCCTTCGCCATCCGTGTGTTATGTCAACGAAAAGAGAAAAGCACGCAGCAGAGGGGCCGTCAGGGCAAGAAAAGGGCAAAGCCCTTTGGCTTTGCCCAAGATTTGTTATTTTCGCCAGGAGGAGGGAGCCAAGAGGGCGATCATGGGAAAAAGCTCCAGGCGCCCCGCCAGCATATCAAAGCTGAGCACCAGCTTTGACAAAACGGAAAGCTGAGAATAATTTCCCGCAGGGCCCACCTCGCCCAAACCGGGACCCACGTTGTTCAGACAGGCGGAAACCGCCGTGAAGGAGTCGCCCAGCGTGCAATAATCCACGCTGATCAGCGCCAAGGAAATCACAAAAACGGGAATATACAGCGCCAGATAGCCCATAATGCCGCTTTGCACCGAGGCTTCCACCAGCTTCCCCTCAAACTTCACCGGCTGCACCGAACGGGGGGAGATCTGTTTTCTCAACTGGGAAAGGGCCGTCTTGAGCATCACCGCAATGCGGGACACCTTAATGCCGCCGCCCGTGGAACCGGAGCAGGCGCCCACGAACATCACGCCCATCAAAATCACCTTGGAAAGATCGGGCCACAGATCGTAGTTATCCGCGGTAAAGCCCGTGGTGGAGATCAAACTGGCCACGGTGAAGGCCGCGTTGCGAAGCGCCGCAAAAAAGTCCTCGTACAAGGGAAGCACGTTCCAGGTGATCACTCCCACCGCCACCGCCACGATCCCGCCGAACCAGCGAAGCTCCTCGCTTTTCAGCGCGTCCTTGAAGCTGCCGATGAGAATGAAAAAGTAAAGGTTAAAGTTCACGCTGAACAACAGCATAAACACCGTGATGACCCACTGGGCGTAAGGGCTGTTGTAGGCGGCAATGGAAGCGTTGCGAATGCCGAAGCCTCCCGTGCCCGCGGTGGCAAAACTGTTGAGCAGGGCGTCGAACACGTCCATCCCCCCGAAAAGCAACAACGCGAACTCCACCAGCGTGAGAGCAATGTAGATCAAATAGAGAATGCGGGAATTGTTTTTGATCTTGGACACCAATTTCCCCGCCTGGTGCCCGGGCACCTCTGCCCGCATAATATGCATGGACTGCCCCTCGTTGAGAGAGAGAATGGCCATGACGAACACCAGCACGCCCATGCCGCCGATCCAATGGGTGAAGGAGCGCCAAAAATGGGTGGCGCGGCACAAGCTCTCCACGTCGGAAAAAATGGTGGCACCGGTGGTGGTGAAGCCCGACACGATCTCAAAAAACGCATCGATAAAATTCGCCTCTCCCGTAAGGAGCAGGGGAACGGCCCCCACCAAGCTCACTGCCAGCCAGCCCAACCCCGCGATCACCAGGCCCTCTCTTGCACGCACCGTTTTGTTTTTCGGCTTGCAAAAGAAGGAAAAGGCCGACAGCAGCATCGTTGCCGCGGCAACGGCGCCGTAAAGAGCGGCGCTGTCAAATTGGGAATAGATCAGCCCCACCGCGGCGGGAACCAACATCAGCGCGCCCTCCACGAAAAGGATCTGCGCCAAGACCCATAAAACAAAAAGTATATTCATCGCTTATCTGAGAATATCGTCCAGCACCGACAGCGGTTCCTCGTTGCGGGTGGTCACGATCACGTTGTCCCCGGGGCGAATGACGTCGTTACCGCCGGGAATAATGATTTGGCTGTTGCGAATAATGCAGCAGATCAGCAGGTTTCCCTTCAGCTCCAGCTTCATCAAAGGCGTGTTGATCACCCTGGAATCCGCCGTGGCGTGAAACTCCAGCGCCTCCACCTGATTGTCTGCCAGTCGGTACATGGTCTGCACGCCGTCGCGGGAATTCTTCATGGCGCGAATGTAGCGCAAGATCAAATTTTCCGTCAGCGTTTTGGGAGCCACCACGCTCTCCAGACCCACCGCCTCAAACATACCCGTCAGATCGGTTTTGCTCACCTTGGTGATTACCTTGCGCACTCCCTTCAGAGTAGCGTACATTCCCAAAATAATGTTTTCCTCGTCCTTGCTCGTGGCCGCCACCACTGCGTCTGCCGCGGCAAAATTTTCTTCCTCCAGCAAGGCCTGATCGGATCCGTTGCCGCAGATGATCTGCGCCTTGGGCAAAAGCTCCGACAGCTCCAGACAACGCTTCTCGTCTACCTCCACGATCTTCACCGTAAGGCCAAGGTCCAAAAGTTGCTTGGAAAGGTAAAAGGCCGTTCTTCCGCCGCCGATGATAAATACCGTTTTGGGACGGTTCTGCCACACCCCCATCTCTCGGAAAAACAGAGAAAGCTGATCGTGAGAGGAGGTGAAAAAGATGCGGTCGCCCGCTTGAATATAGGTGTCACCGTTGGGAATCACCACGCCGTCCTCCCGAATGATGGCACACACCAGAATTCTGGCGCCCAACCGACGGGACATCTGAGCAATGCGCACCCCGTCCAGCGGGGAATCCTTGGGCACTCTCAGCTCCGCCAGATCCACCTTGCCCTTGGCAAAGGTGTTCAGCCCGATGGCGGCAGGGTAACGGATCAGTCGGGAAATTTCCGCCGCGGCGGCATACTCGGGGTTGACCACCATGTCCAGCCCCATCTTGTCCAGCACGTGGATGAAATCCTTGGAATATTCGGGGTCGCGGATCCTGGCAACGGTGCGCCGCACGCCGATTCGCTTTGCCACCAAACAGCAAAGCATGTTGATCTCATCGGAGAAGGTGGTGGCGATGAGCACGTCTGCGTGAGCCACGCCCGCTTCCGTCTGCACGGAATAGTTCACCCCGTTGCCCACCAACACGTTCACGTCGAATTTATTCATGGCCTCGTCTAGCGCCTTGGGATCCGTATCCAGCAAGGTCAGCTCGTGCCCCTCCTGGGAAAGGCTCTCTGCCAGCGCCATTCCGATTTTTCCGATTCCGATAATAACGATTTTCATAAGCTATCCTGTTAAAATATAATCTGCCCATCGCCGCCGGTGATCCGTCAATGCGTTTTTGCATCCACGCTTTTCACCCTTGTTTGCGATGCTGTTTGTCGATGTTTCTCCCTCATTATACTCATTTGTTGCCCGTTTGTCAATTCCCGCCCGCCTATTTTTGCGCTTTCAGCCTTCCCCGAAAGAATTCCCCCGGGAATTTTAAAAAAATCCCCTCGCTCCCCTTGACAAACCCAAAAAGAAGTGCTATAATTTGCAAGTGTGAAAACCACGCGGCGTTAGCTCAGCTGGATAGAGTGTTTGGCTACGAACCAAAAGGTCGGGGGTTCGAATCCCTTACGCCGTACCAACAAAAAGACCACATTTGTCTACCGGACAAATGTGGTCTTTTTGAATGATATTTGCCTTCGGCAAATGATGTCGTTTCACTAATGATGACGGCTACGCCTAATGATGTCGCTTCGCTAATGTTTTTTTGGCAAACATCGCATCATTGCGAAACGAAGTGTAGCAATATCATTATGCGGAGCATAGCATCATATCGGCGTCAGCCGATGCATCATTGAAATATGTCAATTTTTGTGA
>JAZNGI010000007.1:0-14309 GCA_045576375.1 Eubacteriales bacterium | reverse complement strand
CGTGCAGATATAATCAAAACAACAGCAGAAAAAGACGGTGAGGGCCAAAAGCACGGCGGCGCGCAGACCGTTGCGGTAAATGCTCCACACCGTAAGAGCGGAAAGCATTAAAAGCACGTCGCTCATGAGACTTTTGGTGGTGTCGGGATGGCGGATAAAGGGGGCGGAATCCATGTGGAGCCTGTCCATTACTCTGCCTCCTTTTTCTTGGCGATCTTAATGAGATAATTCAAAGGAACGTTGGCGGGGCACACGTAGGTGCACAGGCCGCACTCACAGCAGGCGGAGGGATCAAAGCTGTTTCTCAGATGCTCCGACAGCTCTCCCTTGGCCATTCGCTCAAAATAGAAGGGCATCAGGCGCATGGGGCAGATCTTCACGCATCTGCCGCAATGAATGCAATCTTCGTTGCCGCTGCGAAAACGCTCCCGAAAGGCCAGTATGGCCGAGGTGTATTTTGCCACCACCGCATCGGCGGTGTCCACGGAATAGCCCAGCATCGGGCCGCCGCAGATGAGCATATAAGGCCGTTGGCGAAATCCTCCGCAGCTTTTCGCCGCATCCCGCAGGGAGATGCCCAGGGGCACCAGCAGATTCTTTTTTTCTCCCACGCAGTCGCCGTTTACGGTGATGATCTTTTCGCACAGAGGCAGACCGCTGCTCATGGCAGAGGCGATCTCCACGCAGGTGGCGGCGTTGAAAATGGCACATCCCGCGGCCAGGGGCAGGGTGTCGGCGGGGAGCTCTTTTTTGAACAGAGCGCGGATGATCTGCCGCTCGTCTCCGATGGGATAGCGGTCGGTCACCGTTCTCAGCTCCAGCTTTCCTCGGGAAAGCTCGCAGAGGGTTTTTCCCAATCGTTTGTGACGCCGCTCCGTGACCAACAGGGTGGCACGGGGCTGAAGCAGGCGGCTGAGCAGCAGAGCGCCGCGGATCATCTCCTCGGGAGATTCCGTGATCCTGCGGGTGGTGGCGGAGCAGAAGGGCTCGCATTCCGTGGCGTTGATAATGAGGGTCTCGGTGCGGTTTTTGGCGCTTTTCAGCTTGGCGTACACAGGGTAGCCGCTTCCGCCCATTCCCGTGAGCCCTTTTTCCTTGAAAAAAGCGGCGATGGCGTCAAAATCCTCGGGGTCGCCGTCGTAGGGCTTCACGCTTTCGTGTACCTTGCGGGAAAAATCGTTTTCGATCACCACGAAGGTGTCGGATTTTCCTCTGCTGTTCATGGAGACCTCAATGGCCTTCACCCGTCCGGAAATGGGGGAATGAACGGGGAGGGACAGCCCGTTGGGGGCCGCTTCTCCGATGATCTGTCCCCGCAAAACCTCGTCGGAGATCTTCACGGCGGGCACGGCGGGCAGGCCCACGTGCTGGCTCATGGGAAGGCGCACCGTGTCGGGCGGGGGCACGGGAACGGAGGGGATCTCATCAGCGCGCAAGGCATCGGAGGTGTCAAGATAGTATTTCGATGGAAACATCCGCTCAATCTTCCTTTTCGTAAGAATTGGGTGTCGGGGGTCACAACCACCTCCCGGGAGAGGGAAGGGTTCTTTCCCAGTATAGCACACTTTTTGTTTTTTTTGAAGAGAAAAATGAATCTTTTGCGGCGCTTGGGCGTTTTTGGGCAAAAAAGAAAAAATATTTGTCGGATAAGTATTTACAAAAAGGAAAAATAAATGTAAAATAATAGACGTATAATGTTATGATAAAGAAAGGGAGAAGTTATGGGTGCAAAGTACAACAGAGTGCTGATCAAACTGTCCGGCGAGGCGCTGGCCCAAGGAATCACGGTTGCCGAAGGAGAAAAGAAGCCCATCATCAACTATGAATTTCTGAAAACGGTCTGCGAAAAGATCAAAAAGTGCGTTCAGCAGGGCGTGGAGGTTGCCATCGTCGTGGGAGCGGGCAACATCTGGAGAGGCAAGGAAGGAAAGAACTTTGAGAGAGTCCGTGCCGATCACATGGGAATGCTTGCCACCGTTATCAACTGCCTTGCTATTCAGGACGTGCTGGAGAGCGTGGGCGTTCCCACCCGTGTGATGACCGCCATTGAAATGAAGCAGTTTGCCGAGCCCTACATTCGCAACAAAGCGGTGAGCCATCTGACCAAAAAGCGAGTGGTGATCTTCGGTTGCGGCCTGGGCACTCCCTACGTGAGCACCGACACCGCCGCCGTGATGCGCGCCAAGGAGATCGATGCAGACATCGTGCTCCTGGCAAAGAACGTAGATGCGGTGTATACCGCCGACCCCAAGAAGGATCCCAACGCCGTCCGTTTGGTGGATATCGACTATATGGAGGTTCTGAAGAAGGATCTCAAGGTAATGGACAGCACGGCCACCAGCTTCTCCATGGAAAACGGTCTTCCCATTCTGGTGTTCGGTCTGGACGATCCGGAAAACATCTGCCGCGCCATTGCGGGAGAAAAGATCGGCACCATCGTACACACGTAAGAAATCCTGCATAGAAAAAAATTGACCAAAGAAAGGAATCCGTTCAATGAAAGCAGATCTGAAACCTTATGAAGAGAAAATGAAAAAATCCGTCGCCAACCTGGAGAGCGAGTATGCCGCCATCCGTGCGGGCAGAGCCAGCGCTCAGGTGCTTGATAAGATCAGCGTGGACTACTACGGCACTCCCACTCCCGTGCCTCAGCTTGCCAGCGTGTCCTCCCCCGAGGCCAGAATACTCTTGATTCAGCCCTGGGATCAGAAGGCCCTCAAGGACATTGAAAAGGCAATTCTTGCTTCCGATCTGGGCATCAATCCCCAGAACGACGGAAGAGCCATCCGCCTCACCTTCCCCCAGTTGACCGAGGAAAGAAGAAAAGAAATCGGTAAGCAGGTTTCCAAGATGGGCGAGGGTGCCAAGGTGGCCGTGAGAAACGTTCGCCGCGACGGAAACGACGCCATTAAGGCCATGAAAAAGAAGAGCGAAATGACCGAGGACGAGCAGAAGACCAGCGAGGAAGAGCTGCAGAAGCTCACCGACCGCTACGTGAAGATCATTGACGAAGCGGTGAGCGCGAAGACCAAGGAGATCATGGCGATCTGATGGCGTTCTTTCAAAAGAAGAAACAGGCCGCGGTGCCGGGGGAGGCGCTTGTTCTCCCCAGACACATCGGCATCGTGATGGACGGCAACGGGCGTTGGGCCAAGAAACGTGCGCTTCCCCGTATGGCGGGGCACAGCTTCGGAGCCGAAAAGTTTAAAAAGATCAACGAGTACTGCCTGGACCGCAACATCGAGACGGTCACCTTCTTTGCTTTTTCCACGGAAAACTGGAAGCGAAGCGAGGAAGAGGTGGGAAATATTATGAACCTGTTCATCGACTATCTTGAGGAATGGCTCACGATGGACGACAGCAAGAACATGAAGGTGCGTTTTCTGGGAGATCGGAGCGTGCTTTCCCCAAAGGCGCAAAAGCTGATGGCGGACGTGGAGGAGAAAAGCCAAAAGTTCAAAAATCAGCTCAACATTGCCGTTAACTACGGCTCCCGGGCGGAATTGACCCGTGCCTGCAATCTTTTGAAAAACAAAGAGGGCGAGATCACCCAGGAGGACATTTCCTCCGCTCTGTATACCCACGGACAGCCCGACGTGGATCTCATTATCCGCACCGGCGGAGAAAAGCGGCTGAGCAACTTCCTGCTTTGGCAGGCGGCCTACGCCGAGATCTATTTCTGCGATACCCTTTGGCCGGATATGACCTTCCGGGACATTGATAAGGCGTTGGAGTTTTATTCTTCCCGCCAGCGGCGCTTCGGAGGCGCGTAAGCAAAAAGCGAAATCAGAGGTTAGAAAAGTGAGACAAAGATTGATCACTGCAGGCATTGGGCTCTGCATCGTCGTTCCGTTTTTTATTCTTTCCCATACATACGCCTGGGAGATATTCATTGCTTTGATCAGCTTGTTGGGCGTGTTTGAGCTGTTGCGGGCGGTGAAACTGTTGCCCCGTTGGGAGCTGAGCCTTCCCTCGTTGCTCTACGCTGTGGCGGTCCCTCTGTTTTCCGCCTGCGATTATAAGACCGTGTTTGATATGACCGTGCTCTATCTGTGCGTGATGCTCTTTTTGGGCGTAGTGGTCAAGCGGCAGGATTCCCCCGAAAGGATCTGTTGCGGCGCGGCCTTCAGTGTGTACGTGGTGATCACTTTTTCCTCTCTTCTGTTTTTGCGCAGAATGGAAATTGGTGCGTATTTGTTTATGTTGGTCTTCGTGGGCGCCTGGATGACCGATTCCTTTGCTTACTTTGTGGGGCGGTTCACGGGCCGGCACAAGCTTTGCCCCAAGCTCAGTCCCAAAAAGACCGTGGAGGGAGCTCTGGGCGGCTGGCTGGGCTGCATTGTTTGCTTTTTGGTCTACGGGCTCATCATTGAGATCTTCACCGAGAAAAACGCCAACTATCTGTTTTTAACGGTAACGGGCGCCGTGGTGGGTGTGGTGAGCCAATTGGGTGACCTTCTCATGTCCGCTTTGAAGCGGCGGGTGAAGCTGAAGGATTTTTCCAACATTCTTCCCGGGCACGGCGGCATTCTTGACCGTTTTGACAGCGTGATGGCGGTGTGCACCTTTTTATATCTGCTGGCCAGCAGAATCCAACTGTTTTATTGAGAGAAAATAAATGAACGAAGAAAAAAAGGTTTGTATTCTCGGCTCCACGGGCTCCGTGGGGCGCCAGGGGATCGAAGTAATCCGCCGTTTCGGCTTTTCTCTTGACGCCGTTTGCGCCGGATCCAACGTGAAATTATTGGAAGAGCAGATCCGTGAGTTTTCCCCCAAGTATTGCGCCGTCAGCGATGAAAGCGCCGCGGCGGATCTGAAACAGCGGGTGAAGGACACCTCCACCAGGATCCTGGCCGGAGAGCGGGGAATCGAAGAAATGTCTTTTGAGAGCGATGCGAACATCGTTCTCAATTCCATTATGGGCTCCCGCGGCATCCTTCCCACGGTTGCCGCCATCCGCTCGGGCAAGGACATTGCCATGGCAAACAAAGAGCCCATCGTTGCCGCAGGGGAGATCATTCTTCGCTTGGCCAAAGAGCACGGGGTGCGCATTCTTCCCGTGGACAGCGAGCATTCCGCCATTTTTCAGTGCCTTTCCGGAGGCTTTAACGATCGCCGCTTCGTTAAGCGGCTGATCCTCACCTGCAGCGGCGGCCCTTTTTACGGCAAAAAGCGATCTGAGCTTTCGGGCATCACGCCTCAGCAAGCAACGGACCATCCCGTTTGGAAAATGGGAAAGAAGATCAGCGTGGATTCCGCCACTTTGATGAACAAGGGGCTGGAGCTCATCGAGGCGGTGCGCCTGTTCGGGGTGGACGCCCATCGGGTGGACGTGACCGTGCACCGTCAGAGCATTGTTCACTCCATGGTGGAGTTTGAGGATTGCTCGGTGCTTGCTCAGATGGGAAAGCCCGATATGCGCCATTGCATTCAGTTTGCCCTGTGCTATCCCCAGCGAAAAAAGGGCCTGTGTGAAAGCTTGGACTTCTCTCAATGCCTTTCTCTCACCTTTGCTCCCGTGGATGAAGAAACCTTTTCTTTGGTGAAGCTGGCCCGTCGGGCGGCAAAGCTGGGCGGGGTGTATCCCGCGGTGATGAACGCGGCAAACGAAGCGGCGGTGGCGCTGTTTTTGGAAGAAAAGATCGGCTTTTTGGATATCTTCTCCCTGGTGGAGGAGGCGCTGGAGGCCCGTGAATATGAAAACACCTCGGACGTCCAAGAGATTTTCCGATTGGACCGTCGGGTGAAGGAATATATTTTCGCTCTGGTGGATAAAAATAAAATGAATTGATCCGATAGGAGGAAACAACCATCGATACGGTGATCGGAATTTTGGTCGCGGTGCTGCTGTTCGGCATCATGATCTTCGTACATGAATTGGGGCATTACCTTGCGGCACGCCTTTGCGGCGTGAAGGTGCTGGAGTTTGCCGTGGGAATGGGTCCCGCCATCTGGAAGCACCGCAGCAAGAAAACGGACATTCTCTATTCCCTGCGCCTTCTTCCCATCGGCGGCTTCACTTCCATGCTGGGAGAGGATGAGGAGGTGCCGGAGGAGCAAGGGGAGGGACAAGCGGCCCTTGCCCCCGGAGAGGAACCTAAAATGGATCCTCGGGCGCTGACCAGCCGCCCCGCCTGGCAAAGGCTCATCGTGCTGTTTGCCGGCTCCTTTATGAATGTTCTCACGGGAATGCTGGCAATGTTCGTGGTGGTGTGCATGGCTCCCGGCTACAACAATAACGTGGTGGCGGGCTTTCAGCACAGCGACGGAAAGTATTACTATGAAACCCCCGAGGCTGCCAGCTATGAAGCGGGTCTGCGCCGGGGCGACCAAGTGACAAAGCTCAACGGCGCGGGGGTCAACGGCTGGACGGATATCGTCAACACCGTCAGTCTGGACGGCACCGAGCCTGTGGATATCACCGTGATCCGTGACGGCAAGGAGCTGGTCATTGAGGACGTGGTGTTCCCCGTGGACACTCAGGAGGGTGTGAGCTTCGGCGTGGTGGATTTTGTCACGGAGTACTGTGAATACGGCTTGGGAAGCCGCCTGAGCCAAACGGTGGAGCGCTCTTTTGCCACGGTGAAGACCATTTATAAATCCCTGGTGAAGCTGGTGGTGGGAGATTACGGGCTGGAAGGCGTGGCAGGGCCGGTGGGAACCGTGGGAACCATCGGACAGGCAGTCACTTCTCCCGAGGTATCCGCCTTCCGCACCGAATACGTTTTTTATCTTTTCAGCTTTATCAGCATCAACCTGGGCGTTATGAATCTTTTGCCCCTGCCTGCTTTGGACGGGGGACGGATCGTGTTCGTTTTGCTGGAAATGATCCGCAGAAAGCCCGTGAGCAGAAAGCACGAGGGCTGGATCCATTTGGCGGGAATGGCGCTGCTGTTGGCGTTTATGGCGCTGATCACCGTGTTGGACGTAATGAAAATTTTCCGTTAGGAGTTTTTAAATGAAACGAAGGATCACAAGAGAACTCAAGGTGGGAGGCCTGTCTTTGGGAGGGGGAAAGCCCATTCTCATTCAGAGCATGACCAACGCTCCCGCTCACGACAGGGAGCAGACCCTTTCCCAGATCCTTGCCCTGGAACGGGCGGGCTGTGACGTGGTTCGCTTCACCGTGCCCGATCTTGAGGTGGTGAAAATGATCCCTTATTATAAAGCCCGCACCAAGGCGGCTCTGGTGGCAGACATTCATTTTGATTACCGTTTGGCCGTGGCCTCCTGCGAAGCGGGGATCGACAAGATCCGAATCAATCCCGGGAATATCGGCTCCAAGGATAAGGTCAGAGAGGTGGCCCGTGCTTGCTCGGAGCGGGGGATCCCCATCCGCATCGGCGTGAATTCCGGATCCTTGGAGAAGCGCTTGTTGGAGCAGTTCGGCGGCCCCACCGCCCAGGCCCTGGCCCAAAGCGGCATAGAGCAGGCGGCGGCCTTGGAGGAATTCGGCTTTTCTCAGATCGCCGTCAGCGTGAAATCCAGCAACGTGATCACCATGATCGAGGCCAACCGCATCCTCAGCCAGAAAACCGATTATCCCCTTCACTTAGGGGTGACCGAGGCGGGGAGCGAGGAAATGGGAAGCATCAAATCCGCCGTGGGAATCGGAAGCCTTTTGTGCGACGGCATCGGAGATACCCTTCGGGTGTCCCTCAGCGCCGACGTCACCAAGGAAGCGGCGGCGGCTCGGAAGATCCTTCTTGCCTGCGGTCTGCTGGAGAGCGGGGTGGACGTGATCAGTTGTCCCACCTGCGGCAGGACCCGCATTGATCTCATCGGCATCGTCAAACAGCTGGAGGCGGCTCTGGAAAAAGAAGCCCTTCGGCCCAAGCGGTTGATCCGTGCGGCGGTGATGGGATGTGCGGTGAACGGCCCCGGAGAAGCCAGAGAGGCAGACGTGGGCGTGGCAGGGGGCGAGGGATGCGCTCTCCTGTTTCGAAAAGGAGAGATCCTTCGGAAAATTTCCGAGGACAGCATTGTAAACACGCTGATGGAGGAGATCCGTCTGTTGGCAAAGGAAGGGAACACCGATGGCGAATAAGCCCTTTTTGGAGCTGTTTGGAAAGTGGGAGCCCGATGCAGATGCAAAGAGAATCCTTTCCCGGCTTGACGATTATACATACAAAGTGAATAAAGAACGAAGACAGATGCACATTCATATGCATTTTTCTTCTTTGGTGTCAAAACAAAAGCTGTACGCAATGGAAAAGGCGATCCTTCAGGCGTACAGCCTTTCCTGTTGTTTCATTTTTCCCCACTACCCTCCCTCTCTCTTCGGCGCGGGCTATCTGGAGGAGCTGGTGAGCGAGCTGGGACGGAGCACCGCCCTTGCCAACGGCTTTTTTGAAGGTGCGTCCATGGAAGTGGCCGACGATCGGGTTCTGATCCGAATGCAGGCGGGAATGGGCATTCTGCCCGACCGTGCCAACTGTCAGAAGCTTTTGGAGCAGATCATCCAAAGCGAGTTTTCCCTTCGCAAGAGCGTGGAGTTCGTTTACGACTCTTTTGACATGGAGAGCTATCTCGTCCGCTCCCGAGAGAGCAGTAAGGTGGTGTGGGAGGCGCCCCCGCCCGAGCCTGCGGCCCCCCCTCAGGAGCATCGGGGCGGCGGAGGCTTTTTCCGCAACCGTGAGCCTGCCGCGCCTGTGACCAGCTCCAATTCTCTTTACGGCGAGGACCCCTATTGCCGTCGGGAAGGGGAGAACGATTCCATCGTTCACACGGGGCATCTGTCCTTTGATATCAGCCAAGCGGAGCTGATCTACGGCAAAGAGGCAGACGAGTCGGATTACGAACTGATCACCCCCATCGGATCGGTGCGGGGCAAGAGGGACCAGATCTGCGTGTGTGGACACGTGTTCAGCCTGGAATCCAAGGAGATCAAAAACGGAGAGAAGATCCGTCTGAGCATGGAGCTTACCGACCGTGCCGCCAGCATTGCCGTGAAAAAACCCGATCCCGCCGCCGACATTGCCGCTCTGGCGGGAATGAAGCCCGGCTTTTGCGCCCTGGTTTTCGGCAACGTGGATTACGATAAGTTTGACGGCGAACCCGTTCTCACTCCTTTGCGCATCTATCAGGTGAAAAAGATCCCCCGCAAGGACAACCATCCCGAAAAGCGGGTGGAGTTGCATTTGCACACCCAAATGTCCCAGATGGACGCCACCACCTCCTGTAAAGAGGTCATTAAGCTGGCGGCTTCCTGGGGCCATAAGGCCATTGCCATCACCGACCACGGCAACCTCCAGGCCTATCCCGAGGCCATGGAGACTGCGGAGAAGGAGGGCATTAAGGTCATCTACGGAATGGAAGGCTATTTCGTGGACGACACCGCCCGTGCTCTGTTTGGGGAAGCCGACGGGGATCTGTTAGACAGCGAATTTTGTATTTTTGACATTGAAACCACGGGTCTTTCCGTGGCCAACTGCGCCATCACCGAGATCGGCGCCGTGATCTGTCGGGGAGACGAGGTGCTTTCTACCTTTAACACCATGGTGGATCCCGGTTGCGCCATCCCCGAGGAGATCACCCGTCTCACGGGCATCACCGACGATATGGTGAAGGGCGCTCCCGGCCAGGAGGAGGCGGTGAGAAAATTTTTGGAGTTTGCGGGCGACCGTGTGCTCATCGCCCACAACGCCACCTTTGACACCTCCTTTATTAAAAAGGTTTGCGAGGATCATTCCATTCCCTTTCCCAACGCCTATCTGGACACGCTGCCTCTGTCCCGCTATCTCAATTCCGACTTGAAAAAGCACACCCTGGATTCTTTGGCCAAATATTTTTCTTTGGAGGAGTTTAACCATCACCGCGCCTCCGATGATGCCGAGATGCTGGGCAAGATCTTCGTGAAGATGGCCCATAAGCTTCGGGGCGAGGGCATCAGCACCTTGGGAGAGATGCTTTCGGCCATGAGTGCCAACAGCGATCCCAAGAAGATCAAGGACGTGTACCACGTGATCCTTTTGGTGAAGGATCTGACGGGCTTGAAGAATCTTTACAAGCTGGTGTCCATGAGCTATCTGGACTATTTCTACCGCAAGCCCAGAATCCCCAAGACCGTTCTTGCCGCCCATCGGGAGGGCTTGCTTGTCGGTTCTGCCTGCGAAAACAGCGAGCTGTATCAGGCGGTGATGGCAAGAAAGAACGACGGTGAGCTGAAAAAGATCGCTTCTTTTTACGATTTTTTGGAGATCCAGCCTTTGGGCAACAACGCCTTTATGCTTCGCAAGGGCTTAGTCAACAGCATGGAGGAGATCAAAAACTTCAATCGGAAGATCATTGACATTGCCGCTCAGTTGAATCAACTCTGCGTGGCAACGGGCGACGTGCATTTTCTTGATAAGGAGGACGAGATCTACCGCAAGATCCTCACGGTGAATATGAGCGAGGGGGAGGGCGATGCCAGCACGCCTCTGTATATGCGCACCACGGAGGAAATGCTGGCAGAATTTGATTATCTGGATCCCGACACGGCCAGGGAAGTGGTCATCGAAAATCCCAACCGCATTGCGGATATGATCAGCCCGGAGGTGCGCCCCATTCCCAAAGGCAATTATCCTCCCTTCATTCCCGGCTCCAAGGAAGAGCTTCGAAGCACCTGCTACGAGCGGGCCAGAAAAACCTACGGCGACCCTCTGCCCGAAATCGTGGAAGCCCGCCTGAAGCGCGAGCTGGACGCCATCATTGAAAACGGCTACGCCGTGCTTTACATCATTGCCAAGCTTTTGGTGGAAAACAGCGAGAAGCACGGCTATCTGGTGGGATCCCGAGGCAGCGTGGGAAGCAGCTTCGTTGCCACCATGGCGGGAATCTCCGAGGTGAATCCCCTGCCGCCCTATTATTTGTGTCCCAAGTGCCACTATATCCGCTTCGTGGACGACGGCAGCGTGGGAAGCGGCTTTGACCTTCCCCGTGAAAACTGTCCCAACTGTAACGAGGATATGCTCCGCGACGGGCACGACATTCCCTTCGAGACCTTTTTGGGCTTTGCGGGAGATAAGGCACCGGATATTGACCTGAACTTCTCGGGAGCCGTGCAGGCCCAGGCCCATAAATACACGGAAGAGCTCTTCGGCAAGGAAAACACCTTCCGCGCAGGCACCATCTCCGCTCTTGCCAGCAAGACCGCCTACGGCTACGTGAAAAAATACTTGGAGGTCAACGGCAAGGAGGTCAACCGTGCGGAGGCCGACCGCTTGGTGTTCGGGTGCGCGGGCGTGAAAAAAACCACGGGGCAGCATCCCGGGGGCATTGTCGTAATTCCCCGGGATAAGTCGGTTTATGACTTTACTCCCGTTCAGCATCCCGCGGACGATGCCGACTCTCAGGTGATCACCACCCACTTTGACTATAACTGCCTCCACGACACCATCTATAAGCTTGACATTCTCGGCCATGATGTTCCCACCAAGTATAAGATGCTGGAAAAATACACGGGCATCAGCGTACTCAGTGTTCCCATGGACGATAAGAACGTATTGAAGCTTCTCACCTCCACCGAGCCCTTGGGAGTCACTCCGGAGGAGATCGGCAGTCTCACGGGAACCTACGGTCTGCCCGAACTGGGCACGAAATTCGTGCGGCAGATGCTGGTGGAAACGCAGCCCAAGACCTTTGCGGATATTCTGCAGATCTCGGGTCTGAGCCACGGAACCGACGTTTGGATCGGCAACGCCCAGGATCTCATCAAGGAGGGGATCTGCACCATCAGCGAGGTGATCGGAACCCGTGACGATATTATGACCTATCTGATCCGTTGCGGCCTGGATAAAAAGCTCAGCTTCGACATTATGGAGAACGTGCGCAAGAAAAACAAGAATCTCACCCCGCCCATGGAAGCTGAGATGCGCAAAAACAACGTTCCCGAGTGGTACATTGATTCCTGCAAAAAGATCAAGTATATGTTCCCCAAGGCCCACGCCGTGGCCTACGTTATCTCCGCCATCCGTCTTGCCTGGTTCAAGGTCTATCATCCTTTGGCCTTCTACTGTGCCTATTTCTCTGCGGCTCCCGAAGGCGTGGAGGTGGCCGTTGCCCGTAAGGGTGCGGGAGCGGTGCGCTCCTTCATCAAGGAGCTGGAGGACAAGGGTGCGGAGGCCAACGCCAAGGATCAGCGAAGCATCGGCGCCATGCAGTTGGTGCTGGAAATGCTTTGCAGAAACATTCCCATGCTGGGAGTGGACTTAAAGCGCTCGGACGCCTTTTCCTATCTTCCCGAGGACGGGGGCATGCGGCCGCCCCTTGCCAGTCTTCCCAAGCTGGGGGACACCGCCGCGGAAAAGCTTGCCGCCGCCATGAAGAGCGGGGAGATCTATTCCGTGGAGGATCTCAAGCAAAAGGCGGGGATCTCCAAATCTCTCATTGAGATCCTTCGGGAAAACGGCGCTCTGGACGGAATGCCGGAAACCAATCAGCTCACCTTTTTTTGACAACGGGCGAAAAATTTAAACAAAAGCCTTTTTTTCTTCATAAATGGTTGGTATCATAGAGAAAAAGGAAAGCATTGGAAAGGAAACGCTTATGCTTGATACTCTCCGTCGGCGGCTGAAGATCCTTTTGAGCGTCGTGATCGGGCTGTTGCCTCTGATCATTGCGGCAAGGATCCTGATCGTGGTCAATTTCATCGATCCTCAGACCTTGTTTTACGAGAGGGACACCGTCCTTCCCGATATTTTCAACGCTGTGATCTATGTTCTTGCCCTTCTGGTGCTCTTGGGCGGCGTGTTCTTCCGTTTGCGCTTTGCCTCTGCCCGGTCTTTGCACTTGCGGCGGCGCGTGGCAAAGTTTTCTTCCGCCCCTCTTGGCGAGGAGGAGATCTTTACCCCGGAGGAGAAAAAGGAGCAAACGGCTTTTGCCCGTCTGTTTGAGCGTTCGGCAGACGCGCCCGAGCTGAGTGCGGGCACCCGCCTGGTGTATGAAAACACTGCGGCCAGCACCGTGTTTGCCGCCACCCTAACGGGCTTTATCTTCATTGCCTCCGCCCTTCTCATCGGTGCGGGCATGGTGATGGAGAATCGCTTCGGCGTTATCAATTTCGTCACCCTCACCATTGCCGTATTCAGCGGTCTGTTCTTCATTCTTGCGGGGATGAAGCGGGTCTATCCCTATTCCCGGGCCTTCGGTGCTCTTTCCATGGTTCCCACTCTTTGGTGTGTTTTGCGTTTGATGGGATATTTTTGGGATCTGTCTCAGAATTCCAATGAGTATTCCCACGTGTTGCAGATCGCCTGCCTGGCATTCTTGACTATTTTCTTTTTCAACGAAGGAAAATTCACGCTTTGCTCCGCACGGTATTATAATTTCGGGCTCTACGTTTCTTCCGCTCTTGCCTCCTTGGTGATCATTGCCACCGTTTCGGTGCCCAATCTGCTTTTGGCATCCTTCTGGATGGTGGATTTCAATACCGAGGTGTTCCATTCCCTGGTGGAATTCACCGTGGGGATCTACATCATTGCCAAGCTCTTTTCTCTTGTGAGAAAGCTTGATACCCTTTCGGAAAACGACGTGGTGACCGGGGCAAAAGAATAAGAAAAAAGAAGGATACTCTCTCTTGGTGTGAGGAGTATCCTTTTTTCTTTTGTCAGAGCTCGATCTCCACGGTCTCTCCCAGAGAGAAGCTCCAAAGCAACAGGCGCGTCACCTTGGCGCCCGTCATTTTCTCCACCGCCAGGCGGTAGATCTGCAACTGGCGGGAGTGGCGCTCTTTTAAAAGGCGTCTGCCTTCCCGGCCGAAGGCGCTGTCGGTTTTGAAATCCAAGAGGGTGAAGGAACGGTCTTCGTTTTCAAAGAAGCAATCGATCACGCCTTGCAGCAAGACCTCCCGTTGATCCTCGCTTTCCATCAGTTGACAGGCGGGTAAAAACACGTTGAAGCGAAGCTCCCGATGAACGCGGGGGCTTTTTTCCATGGCGGCGTACAGGGGGGAAAGGAAAAACCTTGCCAAACGGTCAAAACGCAACACGCTTCGTTGCTCGGGGGAGAGAAAGCCCTGCTCCGTCAAGCGGTCGGCCTCCTTCACGCAGTCGTTTTTTGCCGCGGCAAAATCGCAAAACTGCATGAACTGGTGGGCCGCGGTTCCCGCAAAGGCCCCGTCGGTCTTGCTTTGGCTGAACAGCTCTCCCGGCGCCAGAGGAACGGGCGGCTCCCGAGTCACCTCCGTCACGGGAGACAGCGCCGACACGGAAAGCTTTTTGGGGATCTGAGAAAGAGTGGAGAAGGGGTATTCAAAGTCCAGCAATTCTCTCAGCTCCCTTTCGCTCCACGCTCGGGAAAGGGGCGCGGGGGCGTGTTCCTCCTTGGGG
>JAZNGI010000006.1:0-2379 GCA_045576375.1 Eubacteriales bacterium | reverse complement strand
ACCTCACCAACAACTGCGAAATTACAGAATTTATCCCCAACGTGGTGAGAGGCGGCAAATTCCTCTATTCCGCACTCCACAGCTTATCCCCCGCTGAAACGATGGAATATTTTGAAGCCCTGGGCGTTCCCCTGAAAACGGAACGGGGGCGGAGAGTTTTTCCCGTTTCCGATCGGGCGATGGACGTTCGGGATGCTCTTTGCCGCGCGCTGGAACAGAAAAACAACGTGAAGATCCTACACGAGCGGGTCATAACGCTGAAACGGGATGAGCAAGGCTTTCTCGTTACCACCGAAAACCGCACCCTTCGGTTTCAAAAAGTGATCCTGGCCACCGGGGGGATGAGCTACCCTCGCACGGGATCCACGGGAGACGGATACCGCTTGGCCAAAAAACTGGGACACACCGTGGAGCCGCCTTTGGCTTCTCTGGTGCCTCTGGTGTGCGAAGGGAGCGTTTGTTGTGCCCTGGAGGGGCTCTCTCTGAAGAACGTGACCCTTTCGGTGCACAACGAAAAAAAATGCGTGTTTTCTCAGCAAGGAGAAATGCTGTTCACCGCCGACGGGATCTCGGGGCCGTTGGTTCTCAGCGCCTCGGCGCACATGAGAGAGTTTGACAAATGGGGAAGCTATCGGCTGTTCATCGACCTGAAGCCCGCGCTCTCCCGAGAGCAGTTGGATCTGCGACTGTTGAGCGACTTTGAGAAATACAAAAACCGTGATCTGATCAACGCCCTTGACGATCTGCTTCCTCAGAAGCTGATTCCCGTGCTGATCAGAGAAAGCAATATCCCGCCGAGAAAAAAGGTGAATGAAATTACCAAGGCGCAAAGAGGCGTGCTGTTGGAGCTTCTGAAGCGCTTTCCTCTGAAAGCCATCTCCCCGGGTCCCATGGACGAGGCGGTGGTGACTGCGGGAGGGATCTCTCTGAAGGAGATCCAGCCCAAGGACATGCAATCCAAGCTGATAAAAGGACTTTATTTTGCGGGAGAGATCATTGACGCAGACGCCTACACGGGCGGCTACAATCTGCAGATCGCCTTTTCCACGGGGTGGCTGGCGGGAAGCAGTGTTTGCGATGAGTAAAGAGAACAGGCATCCGATCAACGGATGCCTGTCTTTTCATTTTTGAAGAATTGATAGTAAAAACAGCGGATCATGCCGTTATAGAGCCTGCGCACCTTATCCGCCCGCTTGCCGTAGAGCTTTGGAAAACCCTCATGAGAGGTGAGAACGTAGATCTGCCAGGGGGCAAGAGAGGAAAAGTGCTTTCCCATTGCCCGATACAAAGACTCCACCTCTTTGATCTCTCCCAGGCGCTCTCCGTAGGGAGGATTGCAGACCACGGTGCCTCTCCTTCCCTCGGCTCCGATGGTAAGCGCATCCTGTTGAAAACATTTCACACAGTCCGACACGCCCGCGCGCAAGGCGTTCTGCCGCGCCAGCTCCACGCAGTCTCCGTCGATATCCGAGGCATAGGCTTCAAAATCACAGGAGGGGCGCACACTGTCCCGAGCTTCCTCTAATGCATCTTTCCAGAGCTGCTGAGGGATGCCGGGATAGCCCTTGGAAATAAAGTCCCGCTTCATACCGGGGGCAATGTTCTTCATGATCATAGCGGCTTCCACGGGGATGGTTCCCGAGCCGCAAAAGGGATCCCAGAACAAAACGTTGTCTCGGGGGCGGGCAAGCTTTGCCAAGGCCGCCGCAAGAGTTTCCCGCAGGGGTGCCGCTCCGGCCTTCAAACGATAGCCCCGCTTGTGAAGGGCAACCCCCGAGGTGTCGATCATCAAGGTGACCTCGTCGTTTAAAAGAAAGAACTCCACGGGATAGGTGACGCCGCTTTCCTCCAGCCAGGAGCAGGAATATTTCTCTCCCAAGCGCTTGACAATGGCTTTTTTCACGATCTTCTGACAGTCGGGAATGCTGAAGAGCTTGCTTTTGATGCTATGGCCCGTGACGGGAAAGGCGTCCTTCTTGCCGATCCATTCTTCCCAAGGCAGGGCGTACACCCCGTCGAACAGCTCGGAAAAGGAAAGAGCCGGAAAGCTCTTCATTTTTATATAGAGACGTTCTGCCGTGCGCAGCCAAAGGTTACAGCGGGCAACGGCCGAAAGATCCCCCGAAAAGGTGATTCTTCCGTCGATGGTTTGAAGTCTTTGATAGCCGAGAGCAGCGATCTCTTCTCCCAAAAGATGCTCCAGGCCGAACAGGCAAGTGGCCACAAATTCCGGCATGATCGTTCTCCTTTTTTTGCTGGGTTTTATTTTACCACTTCTCCCCGCCCCTGTCAACAAAAAAATTCGGGCCCTGTGGCGCGGGAGTTTTTCATTTGTAGGAGGGGGGGTCCCCCCAGGGAAAGAAGAAAGTGGGGGAGGCT
>JAZNGI010000005.1:0-2100 GCA_045576375.1 Eubacteriales bacterium | reverse complement strand
GAGGAGGAAAGCGATTTCTTCTTTCGGGATTATTCGGAAAGCGGCATCAACGACGACACGCTGGCCCTTTTGCTTTCCGCGCCCAACGTGCTTCTCACCTCTCACCAGGCCTTTCTCACCGATGAGGCGCTGGATGCCATTGCAAAAACCACCGTGGACCACTTTTCTTCCTTAGAGAAAACGGGAGACTGTGCTCATCGCTTGTGCTGAAAATAAAAAATCCTTTGTCAATGAAACAACGCCCTTCCTTTTTGAGGAAAGGCGTTGTTTTATTGTTAAAAATCGGGAATCTCTTCTTCGTCCCCCGGCTGTGGAGCGGGGGAAGGGGAGGAGGGTTGCTTTCCCACAAGGGCTTCCAATTGCTTTGCGGTAGCGGCGGGATTGTAGGATCGGCAGTAAACGTGGAGCACGTCGCCCGCGTCCATCTGCTGTCCGTGGTGGCGCTTGGCGTTTTTGTGAATGGAAAGGATGGTGCAGGAGGGGGGCCAAAAAATGTCGCGGATCTCTTTTCCGTCGGCAAAGGAATTTTCGGCAACGGTGAGCTGAAGATCCATCATCTCCGCCTTCTTTCCTTCCCGATCGGACTCCACCTTCGCCTCGATCACCGTGTCCGTAAATCCTGGGATGCCCAATGCCTCCATTACTACGAAGCTGATGGTCACACCCACGGTCACGGGAAGAACGTTGGAAAAGCCTCCCAAGGCTTCCACGGCAAAGGTCACGGCAATGATGGGCGTGCGGGAGGAAGCGCTCATAAAGGAGGCGATTCCCACCACCACCATCAGAAGATAGTGCTCTTGAGGAAGAAGTCCCCAGGCGATCAGTCCCTTGGCGCAGAGGGAGCCCAACAAGGCCCCCAAAGCCAAAGTGGGAACGAAAAGTCCCCCCGTAATGTCCGCATTGTTGGCAACGATCAGCATCAGCGCCCGCAGAACAAAGATCATAAGAAGGAGATACCAAATCCCCTCTCCCTCTGCCAGACTGTCCACCAGAGAATGGCCCGAGCCCACCAGATCTTCGCAAAAGAAGCCCAAAAGAGCAACTGCGGCAAAAATAGCGGGAATCTTTACAAAAGGAGAAACGTTTGCCGCCGTTTGTCTGAGAATGCGGCGGATCCAACCGTAGCACTTGGTGAAGAGCAGGGCGCCCAGGGCGCACACCAAGCCCACCGCCACGGGTGCCCAAAGGTAGAAAACGGGCAAGTCGGCGTTGGGATGAAAATGGAAAAGGGCGTAGCTGGTTCCGGAGAGGGCACACAGAAGCTGCGTGCTTGCCGTGGCGCCGATCACCGTCAGGGAGGCCGCCATGAAGATCAAGGGGGAGAAACGGCGGTGAGCTTCCTCAAAGGCGAAAAAGATTCCGCTGATGGGTGCTCCCGTGGCGGCGGCAAAGCCTGCGCAGGCACCTCCCGTCATCAGATAGCGGTCCCGAGCGGGATCCTTTTTGGAAAACAGGCGCACGGCGGCTCGGCCTGCGGCGGTGCCGATCTGCACGCTGGGTCCCTCGTTTCCCAAGGGAACACCGCCCAAATACGTGAGCATTGCGGCGGGGAACAGGCAAAAAAGGCTCTTCAGCCAGGAGAAGTCCACTAAGCCCCGAAGAAGGGTGATGGCGGTGGGAATGCCGCCTCCCTTACAGTCGGGGGCAAATTTTAAGATCAAGCACAGAAGCAGTCCCGTTAAAGCGGCGCCGCCCACCAACAGGGGCAACAGCATCGGCGCCGATCGCACCGCGGCGTAGATCTGAGAAGAAAGAGAGATCACGGCGGAAGCGCAGGCTTTGAAACAAAAGATCAGCACCCCGGTGATGAGCCCCGTTGCAAGAGATTGCAAAAGGAAGGGAACCAGGGAGCGGAGGGAATGGCGAATGGGAGAATCTTCCATGGGGACCTCCGTTAAAAAATGTGAATGCCCTATTATACTACGGATCTTTCCAAATTGCAACTCTTGCAGACAAAAAACGAGAACGTGCCCCTCTTTTCACCTGTTTTCCTCTCTTGTATGGGCATCCCCCGGGAAAAGAGTTTGTGACACGGATTGACTTTTTTTTTGATTTGAAGTCGGATCGTAGCCATGTCGTTCTGTGGGCCAAGGAGTTGCT
>JAZNGI010000004.1:0-5700 GCA_045576375.1 Eubacteriales bacterium | reverse complement strand
GCGACCTTTGCGCGGGAGCTGGCACGATCCTGTTATGATAAAAAAATAGCGCTCGTTGATGCAAAGCCAAAGACGGGGGAGAAGGTTTGCGGCGGTTTGCTTGCTCCCGATGCGCAGAAGGCTTTGGCACGGTTTGATCTTTCGCTTCCCAAAAACGTTCTTGCCGATCCTCAGATCTTCGATGTGAAAACATTGGATCTCTCTTCAAAAATAGTAAAAAGCTATCAGCGGCACTATCTTAACATGGATAGAGGTGCGTTTGACGACTGGCTTATTTCGTTGATCCCGGAGCGAGTGGATGTGATTCGGGGCAGGTGCGTTGCTCTTTGTGCTTGCGGGGACGGGGGAGTTCGGGTTACGGTTGCGCACGACGGAGAAAAAGAAGAAATATTGGGGGATCATCTCGTAGGGGCGGACGGTGCCTCTTCCATCGTTAGAAGGAGCTTTTTTAACGCTCCTAAAAAACGGTACGTGGCGATTCAAGAGCATTTTGAAGATACGGGAGCAGACGTGGCAAATTATTCCTGTATTTTTGACCCCGTGACCTCTAAGGCGTGTTCGTGGACGATCCGAAAAAACGGACGTATCATTTTCGGCGGTGCCTTTGATGGGAAAGGGTGCCGAGGGGCATACGAGCAACAGAAGGAGCGTTTTGAAAAATTCCTGGGGCATTCCCTGGGAAAAGCCGTTAAGCGCGAAGCCTGCCTTTTGACGAGTCCCGCAGGCTTGCGGGATCTTGTGTTGGGGAAGGGAAGAGTATTCTTGATCGGGGAAGCCGCAGGGTTTATCAGTGCAAGTTCCTTTGAGGGCATCAGCAGTGCGTTTCTCAGCGGAAAATATCTGGCGGATTCTTTTGCTTACGGCAATGAAGCCGACAAAACGCTTCAAATATACACAAGAAAAACGAAAAAGCTTCGCTTAAAGCTGTTCTTTAAGATTTTTAAAATGCATCTTCTGTTTTCACCTTTTTCAAGAAGACTGATCATGAAAAGCGGAGTTTGCAGCATTGACAAATACTGATCTGTGTTATGAAGTGCCGCCGTGGTTCAAGGTTCCGTCGTAATTGCTTGCCAATATCATCATAGCCGTCCTTTTTTCTCTTTTTGGAGCGGGGGGGCATCGCACCGTGGGGATATCTGCGGGCTTGACGAGATACGTTGCTTTGCATTGATTTATTGTTTGTTTTATGCTATACTAAATCCGAGAGGTGAGAAGATGAAAAAGAGAATCATCGTCTGTGGGTTTTTGTTGTTGATCCTATTGACGGCCGTTGTTTTTTCGGTCATGGCGGCGGATGCTTACTGCCGTGAGATGGCTTCCGATAATGACGAGAAATTTCTAAAGAACTTTGAGCCCTTGGTTTTCACGGTTGTGGGAGGCTTTGTCGTTTTTTATGAATGCGATCTGTTTTATACGGTTTATTATTTTTTCATAAGACCGAAAACGATAACGAAATCCATTCTTAATCTTCTTTCTAACTTGAGCTTGGTGCTTATATTTTTCAGTGGATACTTATCCGACGTTTTTTATAGATATTTTCCTATCTTTAAGGAAGAGATATTGGTGCCGATTGTTTTGTTTTTGATATACGTGGTTTTAAGAAGTGTGAATGCGATGATTCCCGCCTGTTCTTCCCAGCCGAAAAAGAAACAATCGGGTGTTGGGACAGACGGTGCGGGATCCTGAAGGGGAGAGGTGAGAAGATGAAAAACAACAGAATCATTCGGTGGGGCAGAGGGCTCGGCTTTTCAAAAAATTATCTGCCTTTTTACATTAGTTTGTCCGTGCTTTTTTACCTGATCAATGACTTTTGTCTTCCCGTGCTTTTTATTTCCCCCGGGGGCTATTTCGGCCCGGATGGCGCTTACTCCGTGAGCCTTATCCTGAGTGCGGCGGTTATTTTTTTGGCGATCCCCATCGTGACGCCGTTTGTTTTTCGACAGAAAACGGCGGATAATAACCAAGGGGAGCAAAGGGGGACGGGAAGGAAATTTCTTTCGCTGTGGATCCCTCTGGTTTGTTACGTGCTTTTGCAACAGTTGGCCGTGGGGATCTGCGACCTGTTTTCTTCGAGCCTTTCGATTCCCTTTTCTGAGCTTCTTCTTGCCGGCGCAGTTCTGTGCACAACGGCTTTTCTTTGGACGTTTTTGTGTGCCGCCCTTTCCTTTTTGTCACGGTCTGTGGGGTGGTATTTTGTGGGTTTTTTGGTGTTGAACCTTGCGCCGCTCCTTATTAGCAGCGGGTGCTACGATATTTATAACGTCCAGCCATTGGTGACGAAGATGGCTTGGAGTTTTATTCCGTTCCATTTGTTTAGTTTTATATCTGCGATCTTGGCCAAGCCGATCCATCTTCTTATCGTGCTTGCGGCGGTGATCGGCGTTTTTATCGGTTGGCGCTTGTGCAAGAAAAGGCCCTTGCCGATCCCACGGGAGAAGGTTTTCCTTGCTTATCGAATTGCATTGATCGTTCTGATTTCCCTTTCTTTGGGATTTTACCTGTTAGATCCGTGGATCTCCGGCTATCAACTGGCTTTGGGCTACGTGTTTTCTTTTATTGCGGTGGCCGTGGGTGCGGCAATCGCCTTGGCGTGGCTCGTCTTTTTAAAAAACAAGCCGCTTTTGCCCGTGGGGATTTCTTTTGTTGCGGTTGCCCTTTCCTGCGTTTTGATATTGGGAGTGATACCGGCTCAAAGCCAAAGAGAGGCTTTTTCCTTGCCGAAGCCGGAGGACGTGGCCGGGGTTGAATTTCGTTCCAATGGCAAGGACTGTTTTGCAGCGGATGAGCATATGGACGAATGTCTGAAGCTTCACCAAGAGTTTTTGGAGCTTTGCAAAAAACACTTGCCCGAGGACACCCGCCGACCCGAGGATGCCCCCGAATGCATGGCGGATCTGTGGGAATGGGTTGGTGTTCGTTACCAATTAAAAAACGGCCAACCCATTTACCGAAGCTACAGCAATTTGAACGACCCGGCGTTTGACGAGCTTCATCTTCGGTTTTTGCAAAGCCAAGTGTATGAATATGCTTTGAAAGATATTCAAATATCCAAAGACGAAAAGGTCCAAATGAAATATTTTTGTCAGGACAGAGAAAAGGGGATCGGGGGCAGACTTTCCCAAAGCCGTGCGGAAGACTTACTGCAGACCTATTTGGAGGAACTCAAACTTGCGGACGTGTCTGTTCTGCGTGAGGAATATGAGACCATACAGCTTGAGGGCATATATGAAACGGGGGACCGTGTGATCTACGTGCCGCTTTCCTTTACCCACACGCGCGAGCTTGCGGCAAGGTATACGAATATGCGCATATCAAAATAAAAAATGATTTTTAAGGTTTGGCAAGAATTGATCTTAAGGCGGTGAAAACATGAAAACGTGCCCCAACTGCGGCATGAACGTTGAGGCGTATAGCCAATGCCCCATCTGTGATCACGATATCACCAACGAGCCGCAAAGTGAAAAAGACGTGGAAAGCTATCGGCTGAATGCTTATTTTTTCCGTTATCTTGGCAAAAAGCACAAGTTTTCCTTGGCGTGCTCCCTGTTGGTTTTGGCGGGACTCTTTTTCTCCGCGGGACGCTGGGATTATTGGCAGATCATCGCTGTTTTTTTAACGGCGGCCATGTGGGTGCAGGCCTTATGGAAAAATTTTGTTTTCAAAATGTTCGGCAGTATATACAGCGACAATTATTTGGAAGCCACGCATAAGATAGGCATCTACGCTTGCGGGATATTTGCTGTTGCGGCTTCGGTGTTATAACCTTTTTTCAAAAGAAGTTTCGGACGGAAAGCGGGAAAGGCAGGGAGAAGAAACTTTCGAATTTATTCAAATGCCGCAAAACGCCTGTGAAAACTGTATATAATAAGGGTACGAAGAAAAAGGAGGGCGCGAAGATGAAGGACGGCGAGAAGGTCAATCACGTTTACGATATGATCGTTATAGGAGGCGGGCCCGGGGGATACACCGCGGCTCTTTACGCCGCAAGGGCGGGGCTTGACGCGATGGTTCTTGAGAGATTTTCGGCAGGGGGGCAGATGGCGCTGACCCATCAGATTGATAATTACCCCGGCTTTGAGGAGGGGATCGGCGGCTTTTTTCTTGCGGAGAAGATGAAAAAGCAGGCGGAGCGCTTCGGCGCAACGAGCGAAAATGCCCAAGTGCTCAGCGTGGAGCTTACGGCGAGTCCCAAGAGAGTTCAAACGGCAAAGGGCATCTACCTTGGGAAAACCGTGGTGCTGGCCGCGGGAGCCAATCCCAGGGAGTTGGGGGTGGACAAGGAAAAAGAACTGGTGGGGCGCGGCGTTTCTTACTGCGCCGCCTGTGACGGGATGTTCTACAAGGGCAAGACGGTGGTCGTGGTGGGCGGAGGAAACAGCGCCGCGGAAGACGCCTTGCTTCTGAGCCGTGTTGCCCAAAAGGTGATCCTGGTCCACCGCAGAGACACTCTTCGGGCAACGAAGCTCTACCGTGAGTCGCTGATGAAGGCGGAAAACGTTGAATTCCGATGGAACAGCACGGTGAAGGAGCTTTTACACGGGGAGAAGATCACCGGCGTGCGCCTGGCAGACGTGACAACGGGGAAGGAAAGGGAGGTTTTGTGCGACGGCGTGTTCGTGAGCATCGGCAGAACGCCTGCCACGGAGTTTCTCGGCGGTCAGTTGGAGCTTGACGGCGGCGGATACGTGGCGGCGGGAGAAGACACGAAGACCTCCGTTTTTGGGGTGTATGCCGTGGGAGATATCAGGACCAAACCCCTTCGCCAGGTGGTGACGGCCGTGGCAGACGGGGCCGTGGCAGTGAGCGCGGCAGAGGAGTATCTGGCAGAAATCGCCCCGTGACTAAAAAATAGGAAAAAACAGGCCATCGGTTGACTAACCGATGGCTTTTCTTGCGGCGTCGGTTTTGGGAGAGACGCCGAATTTGGTTTTATAGGCTCTGAAAAAGGTGCAGTAGTCCTTAAAGCCGCATTGTAAAAAGACCCGGGTGGGGGAGGCGCCGTTTTGCAACAGCTCCTTGGCTCGTAAGAGGCGTTTGACGGTGACGTATTCCCAAACGGTGGTGCCGATGACGGTTTTAAATTTTCGGTTCACGTGGGACTTGCTGATAAAAAAGCGGTTACAGAGGGAAGAAAGGCTGAGATCCTCCGACAAATGGCCGTTGATATATTTGACGATATCCATGATCTCGCCCTCACAGGCCTCTTGGGGCTTGATTTGGTGAAAGCGGCTGTGAAGCTCACACAAAAGAACGGTAAGATAGACCGACTGTTCGTTGAGATCCTTGCTTTGGCAGATCTTTTTCAGATAATACAGCCAGTTGGTGTCGTGAAAAAGGGAGGAGGAATAGCGGTTTTTTATGCCCAGGGGGCGGCTGTCCAGAAACTCCGTGAGCTTTCTGCGCACGCTTTCCCCGATGGCTTCGGAATTGAAATGGACAACGATTCGCTCGTACGGCGTGCGGCTGTGGATCAAAAGGCTGTGGGCCTCCGCTTTTTTCATGATGAGGATATCCCCCGGCTTGAGAGGATAGGTGCTGCCCTCCACGAAATACTTGCCGTTGCCGGACAAAAAACAGTAGATCTCATAGGTGTCGTGGGTGTGCATATTGAACAGGGAAAGGTCGGGGTTTTCCGTATAGGTTGCAGCGGCGTGGATCAAAGGCTGATTCAAACGTATCACCTCCGAGGTTATTGTACCC
>JAZNGI010000003.1:0-16768 GCA_045576375.1 Eubacteriales bacterium | reverse complement strand
CCGCCACGCCCATCGTGGTGGTTCCCACCTCCTTCAACACCGTCACCGAGGAAGAGTTTAAAAAGCGGGGCGTGAACGTGGTGATCTACGCCAACCAGCTCACCCGCAGCGGCTTCCCCGCCATGCAGAAGGCGGCACAGACCATTCTCGCCAACCACAGAGCCAAGGAAGCGGACGATCTGTGTATGTCCATCAAAGAGATCATTACGCTCATTCCCGAGGAATAAAATGCAAGAGATCATCTGTGAACGGGAAGGCTACCAAAGCCTTCCCGCCCTTTTTAGAAAAAGAGGTTTAAAAAAAGTTCTCCTGGTGTGCGGCAAGTCCTTTCAAAGATCTTCCGCTTTTGCTTTTTTAAAGGAGAGCGACGTTGCTTTTTGCCTGTTTGAGAGCTTCACGCCCAACCCCGACATTGACGAAGTGAAGGCGGGAATCGCTCTGTTTGAAGCAGAGGGCTGTGACGCTGTTTTGGCCGCGGGAGGCGGAAGCGCCATCGACGTGGCAAAATGCATCAAGCTTTTGTGCAAAGTCCGAGAGAAGGACTATTTTAACAAGGAAGCCTATCAGGACACGGGGATCTTTCTCGCCGCCCTCCCCACCACGGCGGGCACGGGAAGCGAATCCACTCATTTTGCGGTGGTATACCGCAAGGGAGAAAAGCAATCCGTGGCTCACGAAAGCCTCCTTCCCCACGCGGCGATCCTGGATGCATCCTTGCTCTCTTCCCTCCCTCCCTATCAAAAAAGCTGCAGCATGATGGACGCTTTGTGCCAGGCCATTGAATCTCATTGGTCGTTGCGCGCCACGGAAGAAAGCCGCGCTTTCAGCCAAAAGGCCATCCGCCTTATCCTGCGTCACGGCGAGAGCTTCGTGTTTGACAACGACCCCGCGGCGGCAGAGAAGATCTTGACGGCCGCCAACCTGGCGGGACGGGCCATTAACATCACCACCACCACGGCGCCCCACGCCATGAGCTATCAGCTCACCAAGCTCTATTCCCTGCCTCACGGACACAGCGTGAGCCTGTGCTTAGGCCCCGTGTGGGAAGAAATGCTCTCCCGTCCCGAGGGCTTGGAAGCCGCGCAAAAAGAATTTGCCTCCATTGCTCTGGCAATGGGAGAAGCCACCCCTCAGGATGCGCTGAAGCGGTTTCGGAAGCTGGTGGAAGTCTTCGGATTTGCTTCTCCCAAAGCCAGGGATCGCGAAAAGGAGCTTTCCCACCTGGTTTCCTCCGTGAATCCCGCAAGGCTCAGCAATCATCCCGCAAAGTTTTCTGCCCAAACACTTCGCCGTCTCTATGAAAGGATCGTAAAATGAAAGCGGATTTTCTCAAAAACTATGAATTTTTTACCGGCGTTCCCGATTCTCAGTTAAAACCCCTTTGTAACTATCTGGTGGATACCTACGGCATCGGCGAGCACCACGTGATTGCCGCCAACGAAGGCAACGCCGTGGCATTGGCCGCGGGCTATCACCTGGCCACGGGAAAGACCCCCGTGGTGTATCTGCAAAACAGCGGCATCGGCAACATCATCAATCCCGTGGCCTCTCTGATGAACGACAAGGTGTACGGCATTCCCTGCATCTTCGTGGTGGGCTGGCGGGGCGAGCCGGGGCTTCACGACGAACCTCAGCACGTGTACCAGGGGGAGGTGACGGTGAAGCTTTTAGAAGATATGGACATTGCCGTTAAGATCCTCAAAAAAGACACCACCCGGGAAGAAATGCAACAGATGCTTTCCGATTTTGAAGTGCTTCTTGCCAAGGGAAAGCAGGTGGCTTTCGTGGTGAAAAAGGGGGCGCTGGAATACGACAAAAAGGTGAAATACCAAAACGCAAACTCCATGACCAGAGAAGAGATCATCCGCCGCGTGACCGACGTGAGCAAAAACGATCTCATCGTTTCCACCACGGGGAAGGCTTCTCGGGAGCTTTTTGAGATCCGCGAGGCCAAGGGCCAGAGCCACGGCACCGATTTTCTCACCGTGGGCTCCATGGGGCACTCCTCCTCCATTGCGTTGGGCATTGCTCTGAAAAGAAAACAGGAAAAGATCTGGATTTTGGACGGCGACGGCGCGGCGCTGATGCATTTAGGCGCCATGGCGGTGCTGGGTGCCAACCGCCCCCGCAACGTGGTGCACGTGGTAATCAATAACGGCGCCCACGAAACCGTGGGCGGAATGCCCACCGTGGCCGAAAAAACAGACTTTCTCAAGATCGCCGAGGGCTGCGGCTATCCCAAGACTCTGCGGGCGCAAACCCCCGAGGAGCTGGACGAGGCGCTGAAGAGCGCCAAAGCCGAGGATCAGCTCTGCCTCATCGAAGTCAAATGCGCCATCGGTGCCAGAGACGACCTGGGCAGACCCACCACCACGGCAATGGAGAATAAAGAAGCGTTTATGAAACGGATCCTGGGAGAACGGTAAATAACACAAAACGGAAGCGCCGTAAGACGCTTCCGTTGATTTTTATTCCTTTTTCGTTTCAAATTCCTTGGCCACGTCCTTTAAAAGCTTGCGGATGGGCAAATGCTGAGGACAGGCTTCTTCGCACACCCCGCATTGTGCGCAATCGCTTGCCTTGCCGCCTTGATGGGTATGCACCTTATAATAATACTCACTGCTCCAGGTGCCAAACACCGTTTTGCCGTTATAGCAGGCGAAAAGATCGGGAATGGCAATGTTTTGGGGGCAACCGTCGGTGCAGTAGCGGCAGGAGGTGCAAGGAATCAGGCCTTGCTTGCGGAACACCTCTCTCACCTGCTCCACGGCTTCCCTCTCCTCTTCATCCAAGGGCTTGAAATCCTTCATCAGAGCAACGTTTTCCTCCACCATTTCCCGGCTTGACATTCCCGAAAGCACCATCATCACACCCTCAAAGCTTGCGGCAAAGCGAATGGCATAGCCCGCATCGCTGCAGGGGCGCCCCAGAGAGGCAAAGATCTCATGACCCTCCGGCGGAAGCTTTGCCAAGCTTCCGCCCTTCACGGGCTCCATTACGATCACGGGCTTATGGTGCTTGCGGCACACCTCGTAGCAAGCGCGGGACTGAACGGAAGAATCTTCATAATCAGCGTAGTTAAACTGAAGCTGGACCACTTCGATCTGAGGATACTCACTGAGGATCGTTTCCAAAAGCTCGGCGCTGTCGTGAAAGGAAATGCCGAAATGGCGGATCTTTCCTTCCTTTTTCAGCTCCAGCGCCGTTTCATAGGCGCGGCAGCGCTTATATTTTTCATAAAGCTTGTGCTCCTGGGCGTGCATCAGATAGAAATCAAAATACTCCACGCCGCACTCCCTGAGCTGGCTTTCAAAGAGAGGGCGGATCTCTTCTTGGCTGTGAAAAAAGGGCGAGGAGAGCTTGTCCGTGAGAACGAAGCTTTCCCTGGGATAGCGCTTGACCAGGCATTCTCTCACCGCGCCTTCGCTTTGCTCGCTCAAATAGCCCTTGGCGGTGTCAAAATAGTTAAAGCCGGCCGCCATGAAGGTATCCACCATAGCACCAAAGGTGTCAAGATCCACCTTGTTATCCACCGTGGGCATCCGCATACAGCCGAAGCCGAAATTCTTTTTTATCTTTTCAAAGCTCATAGGTTCCTCCTTGCCGAAAGGTTTTCTTCATTGTATAAAAAACTGTGCGCTTTGTCAAGAAGCGTTTTTCTTTTTCTTTAAAATTGCATTTTACTATTGACTTTAGGGGAGGATTCTGCTATAATAAATTTGTACGGATTTTTTCCGAAAACATCTGAAATTAAGGAGAAACACTTTCATGGACAGTGGCAGTAGCGACGACGATACCGCAAACTGTAGAAATATGAATGAATTAAATTCGGCATACTTACGCATTCTTTCCGGGCGTAGGTATGCCTTTTTGCGTTTAAAAAAAGTGTTGAGCTGATCTTTTTTGCGCTTTTTCATTCATTTTACTACGTACTAAAGGAGTTTTCTTTTTCTTATGGCTACCCAAATTATTATTATGGTGGTCTGCCTCATCATGTCGGCGTATTTCAGCGCCACGGAGACCGCCTTCAGCTCGTTAAACAAAACGCGATTAAAAACCATGGCGGAAAAAGGCGACAAAAAAGCCGCTCTTGCCCTCTCTATGGCAGAGAATTACGACCGTTTGCTTTCTACCATTCTCATTGGAAACAACATCGTGAACATTGCCCTTTCCTCCATCGCCACCATTTTCTTTATCCACCTTTTGAGAAACGACATGAGCCTGGGGTCCACCGTTTCCACGGTGGTGACCACGGTGCTGGTGCTGATCTTCGGCGAGATCACTCCCAAAAGCATAGCCAAGGATTTCCCCGAGAAATTTGCCATGTTTTCCGCGCCTCTCCTGCGCTGCTTTCTCTTTGTTCTCACTCCCCTGAATTTCATTTTCTCTCTGTGGAGAAAGCTGGTGGACCGCCTCTTCCAACCCGAGGACGACAACCGCATGAGCCAGGAAGAGCTTTTGATGCTGGTGGACGAAGTGGAACAGGACGGCGCCATTGACACCGCAGAGGGAGACCTTCTCAGAAACGCCATTGAATTTTCCGACCGTAAGGCGGAAGACATTCTCACCCACCGCGTGGATTTGGAAGGAATTCCCGTGGATACCCCCAAGGAAGAGATCGGCAGGGTTTTCGCTCAGTCCCGTTTCTCCCGCCTTTTGGTGTACGAGGAGAGCATTGACAACATCGTGGGCGTGATCCATCAGAAGGATTTCTACGTGGGCGACGGCATCAGCAAAAAACCTCTGGAGGACATTATTTCTCCCCCTGTGTTCATACACAAATCCGAAAAGATCACCGACCTTCTCAAGCTTTTGCAAAAGCAGAAATCCCACATTGCCATCGTTATCGACGAGTACGGCGGAACCCTGGGCATCGTGACCATGGAGGACATTCTGGAGGAGCTGGTGGGCGAGATCTGGGACGAGCACGACGAGGTGGAGGAAGACTTTAAAAAGCTTTCCGACGACACCTTTATGGTGGACTGCGGCGTGAACATTGAAGATTTCTGCGAATTTTTCGACATTGAATGCGATTCCGACAGCGTTTCCTTTGGCGGATGGATCATGGAGCAATTGGGCAAGATCCCCGTGAAGGGCGACACCTTTGATTACGACAATCTTCACATTACCGTGAGCGAAACCGACACCCACCGCGTGATCAGCGCCAAGGTGGTCTGCGATAAAAAGCAGGAAGAAGATCAAGAAGACCAATGAAAGAAAACGAAAAAAAGCCCTCTCCCCGTCGAGAGGGCGCTCCTCTCTTGGAGTTTGGCATCAAACAACTGAAATACATTCTGATCATCATCACCTTTGCCGTTTTGCTCTACTGCGTGATCAACCATTACGCAGTGTTGCTCAGAGGCCTCGCCTGGGTGATCGGTCTGTTCTCCCCTTTTATTTTCGGGCTTTGCATTGCCTTTGTGCTGAACACGGTGCTCTCACCCCTGGAAGCGTTGTGGGCGCGGATCTTTCGATCCAAGGGAAAGATCTCCCGCCGCCTGAAGCGCCCCGTGTGCTTGATCTTGGCCACCCTCATCGTGGTGGGAGCGGTGTTTGCCATTCTGTTTATGATCGTTCCTCAGATCAAGGATACCCTGGAGCGATTTGCCAACGCCATTCCCCAGCACGTGGGAACCCTCACCTCCTGGTGGAACAATCTGCGGGGATTTGCGGCTAATTTTAACATAACGCTGTCTGAATTTCCCACCATTGACTGGGCCTCCGCAGGAGAAAAGCTTTTGGCGTTCCTGGGAGAAAACTACACGCTGTTCATTGATTCCACCGTGAATCTCACGGCCACCTTGTTTTCCACGGTGTTCAACCTGGTGCTGGCCGTTGCCTTTTCCATTTACATTCTGGCACAAAAGGAAACGCTGGGACGGCAGACAAAAAAGGTGCTCTTTGCTCTGGCTTCCGAGAAGAAGGCAAACAACGTGCTGGAGATCTGCTCCCTCACCCACCAATCCTTCTCCCGCTTTGTCAGCGGACAGTTGACGGAAGCGGTGATCATTGGGGTGCTGTGCTTTGTGGGAATGCTCATTTTCCGCTTCCCCTACGCGGGCATTATTTCCGTGCTGGTGGGCTTCACCGCGCTGATCCCCGTGTTCGGTGCCTTTTTCGGAACCGCGGTGGGCGCCTTTTTGATCCTCCTCACCGATCCTTTGAAGGCCCTGTGGTTTGTGATCTTTATCATCGTTCTCCAACAGTTGGAAGGAAATCTGATCTATCCCAAGGTGGTGGGAAAATCCATTGGACTTCCCGGCATTTGGGTGCTTTTGGCGGTGACCGTGGGAGGAAACGCCTGGTCGGTGCCCGGAATGCTTTTAGCCGTTCCTCTTTCCTCTGTGATCTACACGCTGTTCAAGCGCTTTATCGTGAATCGTTTGAAAAAGAAAAACGTTTCCAATATCCCCCCCTCACCCAATCCATAAGAGAAAACAGAAACTCCGGATGTAAGCCGATAACGCTTACATCCGGAGCTTTTTACGGGGACAAAGAAAACCGTTTTCAGCGCCGAAAAATCAGATGGCTCCCACCAAAAGACAAGCCGCCGCTATTCCCAACAAAACCATGCAACACATGGTAAAGCAACCCATATTGTTCATTGTTCTTCTCCTTTGTTTTTTCTCATTGTAGCACAACCGTCTGTTTTTTGTCAAGAAAAAAACATCGGCTGTCTTTTGGGACAGCCGATTGAAAGATTCAGGTTGCAGGAGCCTGGGTCTGCTGAGGCGCCGTTTGGGAGGTTTGCGCGGATTTTTCAATGATCTTGATGTTCTTGGGCAAAACTCCCGTTTGCACATACACAATCTCTTTGATCTGCGCCACTTCGCCGGGGGTAAGCCCCTCGGACTGAACGATCACGTTCACGTTTTCCTGGTTCACCACCGCCACACACTGACTGAAGCCCTTGGAGCGCACCAGGTTTTCAATGTTTACTTCGCTGCTGATCTCCTCGGCAAGGCGGTTCATCTGATCGTAGGCATCCTGGCGGGCAAGGGCGTCGGCGCTTTCATCCTCCGTGAGCTCCCGAAGCACGTCGATGGCTTCGTCTCTCACCCGTTCGCGGCTGATGACAGCCTGGGCAAAAAAGCTCTCCAGGGATTCCTCCCCGTTCACGCCCGTGTCGGTGTCGGCGGGTTCTTCCACGTCCGTGGGTGCCGAAGGAACGTCGATCACGGGAGAGGAAAATTTCACGTTGAGGATCCCCGCCACAACCACCAGGGCGATGCAGGCGCCGATCAGCGCATTTCTGGGATTCAGCACGGCTTTCCAGGGAAAGGGCTTCAACCGAAGCCTGGAGCCGAAGCCGTTGAGCTTATTCAGCAAAGACTTCATTCCCTTGGCGCTTTCTTCCGATGCGAAAACCTCCTCCTCATTCACGGGGCACAATCCGTTTTCCTCTTCTCCCGCGATGAGATCGTTTCCCACGGTAATGGTTTCAAATTTTTCCATTGCTTTTTCTCCTTATATGAAAATTAATGAATCACACTCACGCTTCCCCCGCGGATCCCGAACAGACTGGAGATCATTTGGGTGATCTTCAAACACACCGCGGGATCCTTTGCTCCGTCACACACCACCGCCACTCCCCGGATCTTGGGCATTTGTTCGTAAAGCAAAAGGGGTGTTTTTTCCCGACTGCCGCCCTCGATCAACACGGTTTGTGACTGACTGGAGCCGGAAAGAACGCTTCCGTTCTGATCGTAACTGGATTGACTGTTTTCCGCATAGACCTGCTCCGAGGAGGATTCCAGCGTGAGCATTACCTCCACGTTTCCCACTCCCTCCACCGAGGAGAGAAGCTGTTCCAGTTGAAGCTTCAGCTCTTGGCGGTATAAACCAAGATCCGTGGGCGCAAGGCTTCCCGCGGTTTCCACCGCCTCCTTCCCGGGGGAAGTTGCCAGCCAAATGCCCCCCAGCGTCAGACAAATCAAAAAGAGGCACACGGCGATGCTCTTGTAATTTCCTGCGTTTTTTCCCTTCTCACAAAGCATTTTTCTCTCCCTTCGTTTCCACTTGGCATCCTCCCAGCAAGGCGCTGAGGATGAGCTTTCCCTCTTGGGCGGGAAAATCCTCCCCGTAATACACAAGACTCGCCGTGCCTTCTCTGCTGATTGTAACGGAAAAATCCTCCCGTCCCAGGCGCCGCGCCAATTCCTCCCAAGCCAAGGCGGCCAGCCGTTCCTCGGCGGTCTGCAAAACCAACTCCTGTCCTAAAATCGTTTCTTGTGATTCTATCCTATTGCCGTAATCCGGAATTATGAGTAAATCCTCATAATTTTCCCGGAAGTTTTGAAAAGCCGCTCCGAAAGGGAGCACCACCACGGCGCAAAGAATCAGCCCGCACAGCAAGCGGATTCCCTTTCCCGAGCCCTGCCCCGCCGAAAAGTGCAACACCCCGCCGCACACCGCCGAACAGATCACGATGGACGAGATCCAGCCTTGAAGATCCATTTTTTTCTCCTTTCAGCCCCCGTTTAACACGGGAGCGGTGGTGCAAAAAAGCGCGATGGCAAGAATGAAATAGACGCTGACACACAGCAAAA
Source organism: Eubacteriales bacterium (assembly GCA_045576375.1). GTDB lineage: Bacteria > Bacillota > Clostridia > Oscillospirales > SIG627 > SIG685. Next base: position 8,219 of record JAZNGI010000003.1, on the reverse strand, counting down.
GCGCCAACAGCATGCTCAGCCCCTCGTTGATCTCCTCCAAAAAAGCCGCGATCTGCGAGCAGGAACACAAGTGAGCCAAAACAGAGGCAAGCCACAGCGCCAGCTTGGTGCTCACCAACAACGCGAAGGGAACCACCACCAGATAAAGGATCACGCCCAGAGCAAACACGCCCGTGACGTTTTTGATGTAGCCCACCGCCGCTGCTACAGTTCTCACCGATTCTCCCAGCAAGCTGCCCACAATGGGAACAAAACTGGAAAAAGCAAATTTCACACTGCGGGCGGCAAGACCGTCGGCACTTTTGGCAAGATGGGTCTGAAAGGAAAGAAGAGTGATCAGAAGGGTCATTAAAAAAACGCATCCGCTGACGAAGGCCTTTTTCACGGTCTTTGCGATCCTGGGCACTGCGGGAGACAGGCAGGAGACCACGGAAAGGCTGAACAGGCATTGCACCAAAGGCAACAGCAGCCGATGACAAAGAAAGGAAAAGGCATCCACGGCCAGCATCAGGGAGCTCCCTTGAACCACGGCGCAACCGGGGGTGCCTCCCGCCGCCCACAACACTCCCGACACCGGCAAAAGGGACAAAATGAAATCACTCAGACTACCGATACGATCTGCCACGTTTTCGCAAATGCCCGACAGGCGTTGAAGCACCGTTCCCGCCAGGCAGATCAACACCACAAAGTCAAAGATCTGCGCGTTTTTTTGATCGGTGAGAGTGTTTTTCATCTGTTCCAGTACGGCGGCGGTGATGATCACGGCCATCAGCCCCGGAAGAAAGCTCATGCCCTGAAGCAATTGCTCCGTGAGGCTTTGGCTCCAGCCGGAAAGAAAGCCCTGCCATTGAAGAGGATCCTCTCCCCCGGGAAGCTCAGCCCCCTCCAGTTCCCCGGGGATCAGCTCTTCCAGGCGGTCGGCGCCGCTGATCTGTTCTAAGCTTTCTTTTGCAGAGCCTTCCCCGTGGCAAACAGGGCACAACACCAAAAACATCACGGCCAACAGCACAAGCGTTCGTTTCATTTTTTGCTTCCTTTTCTTTTCACAACAGGGAGAGGGCGTAGGAAAGAAGATCCTTGGTGACGGGAAGGCTCAGAGCGAGAATGGAGCAACGGGAACAAAATTCCAGCTTCTCTCCCAAAGAGGCCTCCCCGCAATCCCTGCAAAGAGAGCTCACCGCATTGCTCATGGCGGCAATGCCCACCGCCTTGAACAAAAGCTCGAAATAGCCTCCGTAGGCAGAGCTTTCGGCCAAAGCGGTAAAATAAGAAAAATAATCCTTCAGCGCCAACAGTCCCACGGGAATGAACAGGCAGGTGCACACTGCGCCTGCCACGGCGGCGTATTCTTTTTTCACCTGCCGCAGTACCACCAGGGCACACAGGCACACCACGCCCACGCCGCAAACAATCAAGGGCTTTGTCACAGCCCGAACAGGTTTTGCACCGTGCTCAAAAGAGATTCGATCTCACTGACGAGAAAGAACAGCACGGCGAGGATCCCCGCCACCGTGACGAATCCCGCCTGTTCCTCTCTGCCGGATTTTGTGAGCACGTGGCACGCCACGCAAACCAGCAATCCCACGCCCACGATCTTCATGATGATTCCTACGTCCATTGTTTTCTCCTTATAGTAACAGGATAACGGCAAAGGCTCCCGCCGCCGCTCCCAAAGTAACACACACCTTCATTTGATCCTTGGCCTTTTTTTCCTTGGCCCCGATCAGCTCTTGGGCTTCCCCGCGGCACGTTCGGCAGAAAGCAAGCTGGCTTTCGTAGTCCAGCTTCCCCAATCGGGAGAAGAAGCGGCGACAGCAGGAAAAAAGCGGGGTACTGAGCCCCAGGGCTTGTTGATAGCGTTCCAGGATCTCTTGAGGGTCCTCTCCTCTTCTGCCCCCTTCCTTCAGAGCGGGAAGGAAGCCGCAACGGGAAAGAGCCTCGCTTTCAAAATCAAAAAACAGCTCGTCTCTGGGGCAAAGGCTGTGGCGGATCTTTTCTTCTCCGTGAAGCATCAGAGCAAGCATTGCCTGCTCCCGCTTCAGCCCAAACGACTGCTTTGCCGCAGACAGCACTCCGAAAAGAAAGGGCCCCAAAAAGGCAAGGGCCAAGCCCAGCTCTCTCATGTAAGCACCTCTTCCAAAGAAAAAAATCGGGTACGGATCCCCGAACAAGACAGATCCAGGCGGGCAAGATAAGGAAAATAGCCTCCGCGGATCAGACGGCCGATCTCTCCCCTTCGAAGCAGATCGGAGGGGGAATCGGCGTGAACGGTGGCAAAAAACACGATGCCCCCCGAGGAAAGGCGCTCCACGGCACGGCAATCCGCGGCGGTTCCCAGCTCATCGCAAACCAAAATTTGAGGATTCAGCACCCGCAGGGCGCATTCCATGGCATCCTCCTTGGTGTAACCCCGCAAAACGTCCAACAAGCCCGCCTCGCTTTGGGCAAAAAGGGGGAAAAGCTCTTCTCTTTCATCCACCGCGGCCACCCGCAAGGGCTTTTGTACTTCTCCCAAAGAGCAACGGAGGGCAAGATCGCGGATAAAGGTGGTTTTTCCGCCGCCGGGAGGAGCAAAAAACAGGGTGGAGGCCAAGGGCACACGGCGAAAAAAATCCACCGCGCCGTCGGCGGCGCCCCACACCAAACGGGGAATGCGAATATTCAGAGAAGTGATGCGAACGACCTGCCCGGGAACATTTTCTCCCCGGCTGTACAACCCTCTGCCGCAGACCCCCACACGGATGCCCTGGGGGGTGGTGACATAGCCCTGCCGCAGAGAGGGCTGATGCTGATACAGAGAAAAGGAAGTGGCGCGCTCCAAAACAAATTGCAAATCCTCCTGCCGGGCGCGGATCCCCCGAGCGGGACGGCACCGTCTTCCTCCTTGGTCAATACAAACGTTTTCCCCCGCCTTGGTGAGACTGAGGGGAAGATCTGAGCGCAAACGGATCTCCCAAAGGGCTTCCGTTGTGCCGCTTTTTTCCACCGCCTCCCGCAATCGGGGCGGCAGCAAGGTGAGAGCTTGTTGAGTGACGTTCATTTTTCGCTTCCTTTCTTTTGTTGCTACCATTCTATGAGAGCCTTCCTTCCCCTATGCCCAAGGAAGGAAAAAACCTCTTCTCTCTTGACAAAGTGAAAAAAGAATTGTATGATAATAGCAGAAATATTTGATGGAAGAGGGAAAAATGTCTCACCAAAAATCCATGGAGGACTATCTGGAAGCGATCCTGATCATAAGAAAAAACGCCGGAAGCTGTCGGAGCGTGGACGTTAGTGCCCATATGAATTATTCCAAGCCCAGTGTCAGCATTGCCATGGCAAAGCTGGAGGCATCGGGCCACGTGGAAAAAAAAGAAGACGGCCAGTTGTATCTGACCGACTTGGGAAAACGGGTGGCGGAAAAAACTTTGGAAAAGCACCGTTTTTTGATGAATTTATTTGAAAAGATCGGCGTGAGCGAAAAAACCGCCGAAGAAGACGCCTGCAACCTGGAGCATTCTCTCAGTAACGAGAGCTACGAAAAGCTCAAGGCCTGGGTGGAACGTATGGAACGAAAAGAAAACGAATAAGGAAAAGATCGCCCGTCGTTTGACGGGCGATCTGCTTTTTACAGTCTATCCTTGTTTTCCTTGGTGATCTTCTCAATGAAGGCTTCCAGGCTCATGGTTTCGGTGGTGGCGGTGTCACGGCTGCGAATGGACACGGTGCCTTCCTCCGCTTCCTTCTGCCCCACGATGACCATGTAGGGCACGCGGTCCACCACCTGGGCCTCACGGATCATATAGCCGATCTTCTCGTTGCGCTGATCCAGCTCGCAACGGATGCCGGCGTTTCTCAGAGCCTCGTAGACCTTGGAGCCGTAATCCGCCCACTTCTCGCTCACCTGGAGCACCTTTGCCTGGACGGGCGACAGCCATACGGGGAACTTGCCCGCATAGTGCACGGTGATGATGCCGATGAAGCGCTCGATGGAGCCGAAGCAAACGCGGTGGATCATAATGGGGCGCTGCTTGGTGCCCGTTTCATCCACATATTCCAAATTGAAGTTAATGGGCATCTGGAAGTCCAGCTGAATAGTGCCGCACTGCCAGGTTCTGCCCAGAGAATCCTCCAGATGGAAGTCAATCTTGGGACCGTAGAAGGCGCCGTCGCCCTCGTTGACGGTATAGGGAAGGCCCAGCTTCTCCAGCGCGGTCTTCAAACCGTTGGTTGCCGCTTCCCAATCTTCGTCGCTTCCCATGCTGTCCTCGGGACGGGTGGAAAGCTCCACGGAATATTTGAAGCCGAATTTATTGTACACCTCGTTGATCAGATGCACCACGCCCACGATCTCGTCGGTGATCTGCTCCCGCCGCATAAAGATGTGAGCATCGTCCTGGGTGAAGCAACGAACGCGGAACAGGCCGTGAAGAGCGCCCTTCAGCTCGTGACGGTGCACCAAGCCCAGCTCGCCCACGCGCATGGGAAGCTCGCGGTAGCTATGGGGCTGACTGCGGTAGACCATCACGCCGCCGGGACAGTTCATGGGCTTCACGCAATAGGTCTCCTCGTCGATGGTGGTGGAATACATATTGTCTTTATAATGATCCCAGTGGCCGCTGGTCTCCCAGAGCTGACGGTTCATGATCAAAGGCGTGGACACTTCCACGTAGTGATCTCTGGTGTGGATCTCCCGCCAGTAGTTGATAAGGGTGTTTCTCAAGGTCATTCCCTTGGGCAGGAAGAAGGGGAAGCCGGGCGCCTCCTCGCAGAGCATGAACAGACCCATTTCCTTGCCGATGCGGCGGTGATCCCGCTTCTCGGCCTCTTCCAGCAGCTTCAGATAGGCGTCCAGATCCTGCTGATTGGCAAAGGCAATGCCCTTGATGCGGGTGAGCATTTTGTTGTTCTTATCGTTCTTCCAGTAGGCACCGGACTGGGCCATGATCTTGAAGGCCTTCAGGGCCTTGGTGTAGCACAGGTGAGGACCCACGCACATATCAATGTAGTCCCCCTGCTGATAGAAGCTGATGGCGGCGTCCTCGGGAAGATCCCCGATGTGCTCCACTTTATACTTCTCCCCGCGGCTCTCCATCAGAGCAATGGCCTCGTCTCTGGGGAGAACGTAGGGCTTGATGGGAAGGTTTTCCTTCACGATTTTTTTCATTTCCTGCTCAATGGAAAGAAGATCCTCCTCGGTGAGCTTGGTCTCGCCCAGGTCCACGTCGTAATAAAAGCCGTTCTCGGTGGCGGGGCCGTATGCAAAAATAGCCTCGGGCCACAGGCGCGTGATGGCTTGGGCCATAATGTGGGCGGCACTGTGGCGCAAAACGTGAAGCTCCTCCTCGGGAGCGCACTGATCGCTGACGCCGTTGTTGTAGATTACTTTCATGATTTTCTCTCCTGTCGGTAAAAAATAAGAGCGTTCCCAAAAAGACCCTTCGGCCTTCAAGGGTGCGCTCGCACGGTTCCACCTTGACGTTTCACTCATTGTTCCCTGTAACGGGGGAAAGACGGCGCGCGCCTACCGGCAATTTGCTTTGGGCGCGGCGGCTCGGGAAGGGTGTTCGCCTTGCTTTCCTTGCAGGGAGCTTTCAGCCCGGGACTCCCCTCTCTGACGCAGTTTCAGCAGGCTACTGTTTCCGTCACAGCCTTTTACCTTCTCATTATAACAACAAAACCCGTTTCTGTCAAGAAGAAAAGGGCATTTTTTCATCCGATGGCGGAGTCTTTTTCTTGACAAAGAAAAACAAGAGTGGTATAATTATCCGTAATTAAAAGAGATGCCGGGCAGCGGCATCCGCCGCCGGGCTTTCTTTGGCTTGGTTTGGCTTAACCCCTTCGCTGCCGCCGTGTTTTGCGGCGTGATCCCATCGCACGTTCCGATACGGCTAAGGCTGTATCGTTTTGTTTTTATACAGGGTTTATACATTTTTTCACAGGAAAGGAACTCCCTATGGATCAACTGGAACAGGCAAGAAAAGAGATCGACGAGGCCGACCGTCGGATGGCGGAGCTGTTCTGCCGCAGAATGAAGGCGGTGGAACAGGTGGCTGAATATAAACGCAAGCACGGGCTTCCCATTTTTGATGCCAAGAGAGAGGAAGCGGTGATCCAAACAAACTCCGCGCGCGTGAAGGAGGATGCTCTGCGCCCTTATTACGTCAGCTTTTTGCAGGACATGATGAAGACCTCCCGGGCTTATCAGGCCTCCCGGCTTCACGGGATGCGGGTGGCCTTCAGCGGCGTGGAGGGCGCCTTTGCTTCCATTGCCGCTTCAAAGATCTTCCCCTTTGCTCAAAGAGTGCCCCACCCCGACTTTGCCTCGGCCTACCGCGCCGTTGCCGAGGGGGACTGCGACCTGGCGATCCTTCCCATTGAAAACAGCACCGCGGGCGAGGTGGGACAGGTGGTGGATATGCTCTTTTCGGGCAGTCTTTACGTGACGGGAATCTACGATCTGGCCGTGCACCAGCATTTGCTGGGCCTGCCCTCCGCCCACCGTTCTCAGATCACAAGGGTAGTGAGCCATCCCCAGGCGCTGGCCCAATGCGAAAACTACATTAAGGAACGGGGCCTCACCCAGACCACCTGCGAAAACACCGCTCTTGCCGCCAAGGAAGTGGCAGAGAAGGGCGATCCCTGTGTGGCGGCCATTGCCAGTGAGGAGACCGCCGCCCTGTACGGGCTGAAGATCTTGGAAAGAAACATCAACCAGGAAGCGCTGAACACCACGCGCTTTGCCGTTCTCAGCCGATGCACCTTGGAGGAGTCCTCTCCCGACAAACACTCCATTTTGCTCTTCACCGTGAGAAACGAAGCGGGAAGTTTGGCAAAAGCGGTGAGCATCATCGGCGAGCGGGGCTTTAATATGCGCTGTCTGCGAAGCCGCCCCATGAAGGATCTGTTGTGGCAATACTACTTCTACGTGGAGGTGGAGGGGGATCTTTCCACCCCCGAGGGAGAACAAATGATGAGTGAGCTGAAGGTGTGCTGTGACAAGCTGAAGCGGGCGGGAAGCTTCCGTTTCCCCGCCATCCTGGAATAAGGAGAAAAAGCTATGACTCTGACCATGCAACTGGGAAAGAACAGTTACGATATCACCGTGGAGGCAGGGGCCGTTGACCGATTGGGCACGCTGTTTCATCTCAACCGCAAGGTGCTGATCGTGACCGACACGAACATTCCCTGCGAATACGTGAAAAAAGCCTGTGCCGCCTGCAAAAGCCCCGTGGTGGTGACCCTTCCCGCGGGAGAGGGCACCAAGTGCTTTGCCTCGTTGGAACAGCTTTGCCGCCGTCTGCTGGAAGAGGGCTTCACCCGCACGGACGCGGTGCTGGCCTTAGGGGGCGGGGTCATCGGAGATCTGGCAGGCTTTGCCGCCGCCTGCTATATGCGGGGCATTGATTTTTACAACGTTCCCACCACCCTGCTGAGCCAGGTGGATTCTTCCATCGGCGGAAAGACCGCCATTGATTTAGACGGCACCAAAAACATCGTGGGCGCCTTTCATCAGCCCAAGGGCGTGGCGGTGGATCCCTCCCTGCTGGCTTCCCTTCCTCCCCGACAGATCGCCAACGGCTTGGCGGAAGCCATTAAAATGAGCGCCACCTGCGACGGGGCGCTGTTTGAGCGGATGGAACAAGAGGAGCTTTCCCTGATCCTGCCCGAGATCATTTTGGGCTCCCTGAAGATCAAAAAATCCGTGGTGGAGCAAGACGAAAAAGAAAAGAACCTGCGCCGCGTGCTCAACTTCGGCCACACTCTGGGCCACGGCATTGAGGCAGTGAACAAGGATCTGTATCACGGAGAATGCGTGGGGTTGGGAATGCTTTTTATGTGTTCCCCTCAAGTGAAGCCCCGCCTGGAGAAGGTGCTGAAAAAGGCCGGACTTCCCACCCGCTACCAAGGGGATATGAGCCGCGTGCTCCACGAAGTGAGCCACGACAAGAAGATGGCGCAAGGCGACATTCATTACGTGTACGTGAACGAGATCGGCTCCTTTGAACTGAGAAAAGAGCCGCTGAGCGATTTTGTTACCATGATTCAAGAGAGGGCAAAGCAATGAAAAACTCCTTTGGAAACAGCGTGATCGTGACTGTGTTTGGCGAAAGCCACGGAAAAATGATCGGCGCGGTGCTGGACGGATTCGCCCCGGGAATCCCCGTGGACGAGGGCTTTATCGCCTCCCAAATGGCAAAGCGCAAAAACTCCGCACTTCTCTCCACCGCCCGTCGGGA
>JAZNGI010000002.1:0-10937 GCA_045576375.1 Eubacteriales bacterium | reverse complement strand
ATCAACCTTTTGCGAGAGGGCATTGACCTGCCCGAGGTGAGCTTGATTGCCATTTTGGATGCGGATAAGGAGGGCTTTGTGCGTTCGGAGCGTTCTCTCATTCAGATCATCGGCAGGGCTGCCCGTCACGAGGAGGGACACGTGATCATGTACGCCGACCGCCAAACCGATTCCATGGCGGCGGCCATCCGTGGAACGGAGCGCCGAAGAGAGATCCAAGAGGAGTTTAACCGTGCCCACGGCATCACTCCCCGTTCGGTGAAGAGCGGGATCAAGAAGCTGGAGCTAAAGGAAAGCGTGGAAGAGGGAGAAAAGGCCGCAAAGCCTCTGCCCGAAACGGACCCGCAGACCCGCAGAGCTCAACTGAGTGCGGCCATGAAAAAGGCGGCGGAGGAATTGAACTTTGAGCTGGCGGCACAGTTGAGAGACGAGTTAAAGAAGCTCTCTGAGAACCCGAAGGCGAACAAGTTCGGCAAAAAGGGACAATAACGGCGGGAAAATTTTGTGAGGGCGTGGGCAAACCTTGTTTGCCCACGCCTTTGTTTTACGAAAAGGTTACAAAATATTTCCCTTGGAAACGGTTGCATTGCGGAGGAAAATATGGTATACTAAAATGAATCATAAGGGAAAGTCGGCGCCGGCAAGGGAAAGACGCTCCGGGGCGTATCGGCGCAAACCGAAGGAAGGAAGAAAAAGCAATGGCACAAGAAAACATTCAAAAGGGCGGCATCTCCGTCCAGACCGAACATATATTCCCCGTGATCAAGCGCTGGCTCTATTCCGACAAGGAGATCTTTTTAAGAGAGCTGGTCTCTAACGCCTGCGACGCCGTGACGAAAATGAAGCGGCTGGTGAGCCTGGGCGAGGCTCGGTGCGACGACGAGTATTGCATCCGCGTGACGGTGGACAAGCAATTAAAGACCCTCACCGTCAGCGACAACGGCATCGGCATGAGCCGCCAAGAGGTGGAAAAATACATTTGCCAGATCGCTCTCAGCGGCGCTTTGGAATTCATTGAGAAATACGAGGGCGAGTCCGGCAAGGGCGATGGCATCATCGGTCACTTCGGACTGGGCTTTTATTCCGCTTTTATGGTGAGCGATCGGGTGGAGCTTCTCACCAAGAGCTTCGTGGAAAGCGAAGAGGCCGTGAAGTGGGTGTGCAGTGAAAACGGCGAATACGAAATGAGTTTCGGGGAGCGTTCTCAGCGGGGCACCGACGTGGTTCTCCACGTGACCGACGAGGAAAAGGAATTTCTCTCCAAGGCCAAGGTGGAAGAGCTGTTGAAGAAGTACTGCGCCTTTATGCCCGTGGAGATCTTCGTGGAGGAAGCGGGAGAGGAAAAGAAGGAAGGCGAAGAACCCAAGCCCGTGAACGACACGGCGCCTCTGTGGCTGAAGGCGCCCTCGGAGTGCACCGAGGAGGACTACAAGAGCTTCTATCATCAGGTGTTTGACGATTTCAACGATCCTCTGTTCTACGTGCATATCAACGCGGACTTTCCGCTGAATTTTAAGGGGATCCTCTATTTCCCCAAGCTGACCCATGAATACGCCAACCTGGAGGGCCAGGTGAAGCTTTACTACAATCAGGTGTTCGTGGCAGACAACATTAAGGAAGTGATTCCCGAGTATCTGATGCTCTTAAAGGGCGTGCTGGACTGCCCCGAGCTTCCCTTGAACGTGTCCAGAAGCTATTTGCAAAACAGCAATTACGTTGCCAAGGTCAGCCAGCACATCATCAAGAAGGTGTGCGACAAGCTCAAGGGGCTTTTCAACAACGAAAGAGAGCGCTTTGAGGGCGTTTGGGACGACATTAAGCCCTTCGTGGAATACGGCTGTATGCGGGATCGGAAGTTTTACGATCGGGTGAAGGAGCTGCTTTTATACAAGACCGCCGACGGCGCTTATCTCACGCCCGAGGAATATCTTGCCAAGGTGGAGGAGAAAACGGGAAGCAAGAAGATCTACTACGCCACCGATCTCACCCGCCAGGCCAGCTACGTGACCTTATTCCGCCAGCAGGAGATTCCCGTGGCGGTGCTGGATGCCGTGATCGACAGTCAGTTCATCCAATTTATGGAAACCGAGAACAACGAGGTGAAGTTTGTTCGCATCGACAGCGACGTCGACGGCGTGCTCAAGCAGGAAGAGAGCACCCAGGAAAGCCAAGTGCTCAAGGAGCTGTTTGGCAAAGTGGTGAGCGAGGGAACCGAGATCGTGTTTGAACGGCTGAAGAGCAGCCAGACCCCCGCAATGATCGTTTTCTCCGAGGAGCAGAGGCGCTTTGAGGACATGATGAAGTTCTATTCCCGCCGCAACGGCACCCAATTTCCTTCTCAGAATGCGCACAAGCTCTTGGTGAATCCCGCCTGCCCCTTGGTGGCAAGGCTGGAGGAGATGGCAAAGAACCCGGACAAGGAGGCCACCTGCCTCATGCTGGCCCGACAGATCTATATGCTGGGCGTTTTGGCTCAGCGCCCTCTGGAGGCGGAGGAGACCCAAAGCTTTATTCAGGACACGCTGGCCCTTTTGGATTCGATCAACTAAAACCAACACGCACAAAGGAGCAGGGACATGGAATCTTTGATGAAAACGGTTTCTGATTTTTTTGAATATATTTTTGATCAGTTTACCTCCATGGGGATCGTGGATTTTCTGGACATTGCTCTGGTGTCCGTGGTGCTGTATTACGTGTTTATCTTCATCCGCGAGCGGCGGGCGGGAAAGCTTGCCGTGGGCGTGCTGTTCTTGCTGTTGGCGGTGATGATCAGCGACTTTGCAAACATGCGTTCTTTGGGATTTTTGCTGGAGAACATCGTTCAGGTGGGAATGTTGGCGGTGATCGTTATTTTCCAGCCCGAGCTGAGAAGCATGCTGGAAAAAATGGGAGGCAACTCCATTAAGGGCTTGAGCAAGATCGGTGAGGCGGGAAACCGCGACGAGGCGGAGAAGCTGGCGCTGATCGAGGAATTGACGGAGGCGGCGCAGAGTCTGAGCGAGAGCAAAACGGGCGCGCTGATCGCCATTGAGGGCGGCACCCGCCTGGGCGACGAGATTAAAAGCGGCGTGATCGTGAACGCCAACGTGTCCCGCTATATGATCGGCAACATTTTCTTCAACAAGGCGCCTCTTCACGACGGTGCCATGATCATTCGAGAGGGCAGGATCCACGCCTGCGGCTGTTTCCTTCCTTTATCGTATAACCAGGAGATCGTGAAGGAGCTGGGCACCCGCCACCGCGCCGCTATCGGCTTGAGCGAGGTGAGCGACGCCTTTGTGATCGTGGTCAGCGAGGAGACGGGAATGATCTCCGTTGCCCGAGACGGCAAGCTGGCCAGGAATTACGACAAGGCGGCCTTGGCTGACGCTCTCAAGGAGCTTTTTGAGCTGGACGAGAAAAAGCCCAAGCGCTCCAAGGTGAAGTTCTACCAAAAGAAAAACAAAAAATCCGGGGAAAAGGGGGAAAACGGCGATGAATAACAATTCCACCATCATTGATTCCCGGGACGGCACCCAAAAGAGGAAGCGGGGCTCGTTTATCTACGTGATCTTTGCCGTGATCTGCGCGGTGGTGCTGTGGTTTTACGTGGTGGGCGTGGACACGGATATGGCGGAAAAGAAATTCACGGGGGTATCCATCACCCTGGAAAACGCTCAGCGGATGCAGGAGCAATACGGCTTCAGCGTGCTTTCCGGCTACAATCTCACTGCGGATATTACCGTCAGCGGCAGAAAGAGCGACATTAACCGCCTGAAGGCGTCGGATGTGGCGGCTTGGGCGGATCTGAGCGCGGTGAACGCCGCGGGAGAAAACAAGCTGACGGTGCAGGCGGATCTTCCCGACGGCATGACCGTGACCTCCTGTTACCCTCAGAGCATCACCGTGTACGCCGATGAGACCACCACTAAGGCGGTGGCGGTGGACGTGCGGGTGGTGAGCATGACCAAGGGGGGCGACATTGAGATCGGGGATCCCGTTTTGGATCGGCAGACGGTGAACGTGAGCGGGCCCTCCAATCTGCTCCAACGCATTGAGAAAGCCACGGTGTCCCTGGATCTGGGAAACGTGACCTCCAGCTTTGACATTACGGGAAGCGTGGTGCTGACCGACGGCAGCGGCGCGGTGGTGGAAAGTCCCTACGTGCGTTCCGATACCACCGAGGTGACGGTGAGCTACTCGGTGTACAAGACCAAGCAGGTGCCCGTGAGCGTGGACTTTATTAACGGATATCTGAGCGAGGACGACGTGAGTGTGAAGATCACGCCCTCTGCCCTGAAGGTGAAGGGCGAGCCTCAGCTCATTGATTCTCTCAGCACCCTGGTGATCCGTCAGTTTGACGAACGGACGCTGGTGGATCAGAGCACGGACGTGATTTTGGCGGCAGACAGTTTGAGCTTGCCCGACGGGGTGAGTCTGGACGACGGAGCCGCTCTTGCGGAGGGGTTGCAGGTGAACGTGCGCCTGCTCAACAGCCAACGGGAAGCGGCCGTTTTGCTGACGGGGGACAACGTGCAGGTGAGCGTACCCGCGGGGATCAACTACAGCTTCACCCAGGAGTTTTTGGCCGTGAAGCTGAGAGGAAGCGCCGCGGCGCTGGAGCAGATCGCTCCCGAGAGCATCGTGTTGAAGATGGATCTGTCGGGATATACCAGCGCGGGGATCAAGACCAACGTTCCCGTGACGGTGGAGTTTGCCTCGGGAGAAGAGGCCTACGTGGTGGGAGAATATTCCCTGTCGGTGACGCTGTCTGCGGCATCGGAAGGCACCAAATAAATTTGAAAAAACTTATTGACAAAACGCCATGGGTGATGTATAATCTATAAATGCCGTGTTTTGAGGTGAAATGAATGGCAGATCGGAATGACAAGGCCTTGCTCCTTGATTTATCAACGCTCCTGTCGGGGGAGGAACCCAAGAAGGAATTCGACGTGGAACTTTCGCCCGATATTGATGACCCGGATATCCGTCTTGATTCGGCGGTGCGATTCACCGGTGTCGTGAAGGAATGCGGCGGCTTTGTCCGAATGAACGCAACCATCCGATTTGGCTTTGTTGCCTCCTGCGCCAGATGTCTGGAGGAGGTGCGGGAAACCATGGAGATCCCCCTGGAGCTTTCGGGCTTTGAGCGGGACAAGCTCCCCGAGGACGACCGAGAGGATTTCGTTGAGATTACGGATTCCAAGATCGACCTGTTTCCCATTGCCCTGGAGGCTATCACGGTCAACCTTCCCACGCGCGTGCTGTGCAGGGAAGACTGTGCAGGGCTGTGTCCCGTGTGCGGCAACAACAAAAATCTTTCCCCCTGTGACTGCGAGAAGAAAAAAGTGGATCCCAGGCTGGAAGGGTTGATGGATTTTTTTAATTAACGACGAGCGCACATTGTGCGGTATTACTTGAAAGGATGTAAGTTAAGATGGCAGTACCCAAGAGAAAAACTTCTAAAGCGAGAAGAGACAAGAGACGTTCCAACGTTTGGAAGCTGAGCGCACCCGCGCTGGCAAAGTGCTCCAAGTGCGGCACCTACAACCTTCCTCACAGAGTCTGCTCCAACTGCGGCATGTATGACGGCAAGGTCGTTGTGAATATGGATGCGAAGGCATAAAACACAAAACGTCGGTTCCGTCGGAAGGACGGGGAAGATATGTCATGGGGACAACCGTTGACGGCATCTGTTTTTGGAAGAGGTCGTTACCGGTTGCCTTTGGCGTGTCTTTTTTTGTTTTTGGGGAGGTGTGAGAAATGGTTGTGATCCGTGACGTGGAGGAAGGCTCCTGTGCTCATAGGGCGGGGGTGGCGGCGGGAGACGTGCTGGTGAGCATTGATTCCCATCCCATCCGCGACGTGCTGGATTATCGCTTTTTTCTCACGGAAAGCTCTCTCACCCTGGAGCTTCTTCGGGGGGAAGAAAAGCTGAGCGTTCCCATCCGAAAGGGGCGCTACGCCGATCTGGGATTGGTGTTTGACACCTATTTAATGGATGAAAAACAGCGGTGTCGCAACGGATGTATCTTTTGCTTTATAGATCAGAACCCAAAGGGAATGCGAGAAACGGTGTATTTTAAAGACGACGACACCCGTTTGAGTTTTCTCATGGGAAATTACGTGACTTTGACCAACGTGGACCGTGACGAGTTGGAGCGGATCCGCAGCATGAAGCTTTCTCCCGTGAACGTGAGCGTGCACACCACCGACCCCGATCTGCGGTGCAAGATGCTCAACAACCGCTTTGCGGGGGATGTTCTGGAGAAGCTCAACTATTTGGCAGAGGGCAACATCAAGCTTAACTGCCAGTTGGTTTTGTGCCGCGGCATTAACGACGGCGAGGCGCTGAAACGAACCCTGGAGGATCTGGCGGGGCTTTATCCCGCGGTGGAAAGCGTGGCGGCGGTGCCTGCGGGGCTCACGGGCCATCGGGAGGGGCTGTTTTCCCTCACGCCCTACGACAGGGAGAGCGCCCGAGAGGTGCTGGCTTTGACCGATGCCTTTGCAGAGAAAATGAAAGAAAAACGGGGCACCCGCTTTGTGTTTTGCTCCGACGAGTTTTATCTTTTGGCGGGGCGGCCCATTCCTCCGGGGGAGTTTTACGAGGGCTACCCGCAGCTTGACAACGGCGTGGGCTCTCTGGCTCTGATGGAAGAAGAGCTTCAAGACGAGCTACAGCAGGTGGAGAAGGGCTCGGGCATCCGGGAGGACGTGACCTTATTCACGGGCGAGGCGGCTTACGGCTTTATGGCAAAAGCAGCAGAGCGGATCCGCAACAAGAGCGGCGCTGTGGGGCGCTGGGACGTGGTGTGTGCCGAGAATCGGTTTTTCGGCGGCAGCGTGACGGTGGCGGGACTGCTCACCGGATCGGACATTCTGGCGGCCGCCCAAGGAAAAAAGCTGGGACAGCGGGTGATCCTGCCCGCACAGATGCTCCGCAGTGAGGGAGATCTGTTTTTGGACGATATGACGCCCCGTCAGTTGGAGGAGCGCCTGGGAGTGAAGGTGGAATTCGCCTCCGACGCCGCCGATCTGGTGCGGGCATTGACACATAGAAAGGACGGATGAGAATGGCTAAGCCCATCGTTGCCATCGTTGGCAGACCCAACGTGGGGAAAAGCACGTTTTTTAACAAAATTTCGGGACAGCGCATTTCCATTGTGGCAGATACCCCCGGTGTGACCCGTGACCGCATTTATTTTGAAACGGAGTGGAACGGGAGAAGCTTGGTGCTCATCGACACGGGGGGCATTGAGACCCGCCCTCAGGACGCGCTGGTGAGCTACATTAAGGAGCAGGCGGAGCTTGCCATGGACACGGCAGACGTGATTATCTACATGGCGGATATCCGCGCGGGCGTGACGGCGGAGGACAGAGATCTGGCCGCCTTTATGAAGCGCTCGGGCAAGCCCGTGATCTTAGCGGTGAACAAGGTGGACACCGTGGGCGAGCTTCCTTTGGAGTTTTACGAGTTTTACGAGCTGGGCTTTGAATACGGTCCCTTCGCCGTTTCCTCCATTCACGGAACGGGCTCGGGGGACATTCTGGACCAGGTGATCGAGCTTCTTCCTCCCCCCGACGGAGAGAACGAGGAGGAGGACGTGGTGAACGTGGCGGTGATCGGCCGTCCCAATGCGGGCAAGAGCTCTCTGATCAACAAAATTCTGGGAGAGAAGCGCCTCATCGTCAGCGACGTGGCGGGAACCACCAGAGACGCGGTGGACAGCCGCTTTGACAACGATCACGGCAAGTTCAACCTCATTGACACGGCGGGCATTCGCAGAAACGCCAGGATTAACGACAGCATTGAAAAATACTCCGTGATCCGCGCCAAGCTGGCGGTGGAGAGAAGCGACGTGTGCGTGCTGATGATCGACGCCTCCGACGGAACGGCCTTCCAGGATGCCCGCATCGCGGGAATTGCCCACGACAGCGGCAAGCCCACGGTGATTGCGGTGAATAAATGGGATCTGATCGCCAAGGACAACGACACGGTGAAAAACTACACCAAGGACATTTACAACGCTTTTTCCTATATGACTTACGCCCCCGTGGTGTATATTTCCGCCAAGACGGGTCAGCGCCTGGACAAGCTGTTCGAGCAGATCGTGAAGGTGCATCTACAGTCTTTGAAGCGGGTGAGCACGGGAATGCTCAACGATCTTCTCAACGATGCCACCTCTCGGGTTCAGCCCCCCACCGACAAGGGCCGCCGACTGAAGATCTACTATATGACCCAGACGGGGGTTCAGCCGCCGGAGTTTGTGATTTTTTGCAACAAGGCGGAGCTGTTCCATTTTTCTTATCAGCGCTACATTGAAAACTGCCTGCGGGACGCTTTTGGCTTTGAGGGAACACCCATTCGGTTGGTGATCCGCGAGAAGGGCGAGAGTGCCCCCGAGCTGTAACGAAAGAAACGGGAGGAAAAGCCGATGAGTTTTTTTGAGCTTTTGGAGCGGGGACTGCTGTTGCAAGAGGGAACGGACATTCGCCTGTTCTTCCTTTGGTATTTGGCGGCGGCCGCGGTGAGTTATCTCTTGGGCAGTGTGAACACGGCCGTGCTGGTTTCCCAATGGTTTTATCACGACGATATCCGCAAATACGGCAGTAAAAATGCGGGGATGACCAATATGTTCCGCGTGTTCGGCAAGAAGGCGGGCTTTCTCACCCTGGCGGGAGATGCTCTCAAGGCCTTTCTTTCGGTGCTTTTGGCCTCTGTTTTCTTAGGAAAGCACTTTGGCGCGCCCTACGTGGCGGCGTTCTTCTGCGCCTTTGGCCACGTGTTCCCCGTGTTTTACGGGTTTAAGGGCGGCAAGGGTGTGATCGTGGCGGCGGTGAGCATTCTGTTCATTGATCCCTTGGTGTTCCTGTTCGTGGCCATTGTGTTTGCCCTGATGTTTTTTACCACGAAGATCGTGAGCCTGTCCTCCATCACGGCGGCGCTGTTGTATCCTCTCATCTCCTCCTGCTTTCCCAAGAACAATTTCATTGTTTCCGTGGTGTTCTCCCTGGCCTTGGGCGTGTTTGTGGTGGTGATGCATAAGGACAACATCCGCAGACTGTGGAACAAGGAGGAGTGTCCCGTGGCGTTCGGCAAGAAAAAGAAGGAAGAACCAGCTCCCGCGGTTTCGAAAAAACGGTCCCTGGTGGACGATGAGGAAAACGATGAAACGAATTGAGCGGGCCTATGCCAAAATCAATCTGACCCTGGACGTTGTGGGCAAGCGCGCCGACGGGTTTCACGACATTGAAAGCGTGATGCAGTTGACCGATCTTTACGATCGGATCACGCTTACCCCCATGGAGGGAGAAGAGCTCGTGCTGAAAAGCAACGTTTCCTTTTTGCCTTTGGACGGAAAAAATATTTGCCACAAGGCGGCCACGGCGTTTTTTCGTGCTTTCGACCTTTCTCCCAAGGGCTTTGCCATCACCATTGACAAGCGCATTCCCGTTGCGGCGGGGCTGGGCGGCGGCAGTGCCGACGGCGCGGCGGTGATTCGCCTTTTGGCAAAGGAATTCGGCGTGACCGATCGGGCGGCTCTGCTGGAAGTGGCCGCAGCGGTGGGATCGGACGTCCCCTTCTGTTTGGTGGGGGGCACCTGTCTTTGCCGCGGCAGAGGGGAGATCATGGAGGAAAAGCCTTCTTCTCCCGTGCCCGTGCACCTGGTGATCGCCAAGAACACCTCGGGGCTTTCCACCCCCGAGATCTATTCCCTTTACGACCGCCTGCCCGCGCCCGTTGTCCATCCCGGCTGGGAGGAATGCATAGGGGCCTTGGCGGCGGGAGATCCTCGGGCCTTGGCGGGCGCCATCTTTAACGGGATGGAGGCGGTGAGCATTCCCAAGCGGCCCGCTATTGCAAAGCTGAAGGAAAGAATGCTGGAGCTGGGTGCCTTAGGGGCGATGATGAGCGGCTCGGGGCCTTCGGTGTTCGGTATTTTTGATTCGGAAGAAAAAGCGCGGGAGTGTCGGCGGGTGCTGAGAAAAGAAAAAATCACCGCTCATACCGCGAAAACCTTGAATAAAACCCTCCTTTGAAGGGAACAATCGCTTCGGAACGGATCCGAAGCGATTTTTTTGGAGGAATCAAAAATGAAACAATGGAAGATCTTAGGGCGGGCAAGCCTTTGCTATTTGTTGGTGCTTTGTTTTGTGTGGGTGATCCTGCCCGTGAGTGCAGACAGCGAGATCTATTCTCGGGTGGTGCGTTTGCACGTGCTGGCGGATTCCGATGAACAGGAGGCCCAGAGGGTGAAGCTGGCGGTGCGGGATGCGCTGTTGGCTTACGGAGAGGACATATTTTCCCATTGCAACTCCCGAGACGAGGCGGTGGAGGTGCTGAGTCGGGAACGAAAGGAAATGGAGAGCTTTGTGAATTCTCTTCTGGAGGAGTGGGGCGTTGGCTACTCGGCGCGGGTGGTGCTGGGAGAGGAGCATTACGATACCAGAGAGTACGAGGGCTTTCGCTTGCCCGCGGGGAAATATCTTTCCTTGCGGGTGATCTTAGGGCGGGGCGAGGGAAAGAATTGGTGGTGCGTGATGTTTCCTCCCGTGTGTCTGTCCTGCGCCCAGGCAGAGGATGAGCTGTTGGCCGGCGGGCTGGGAGAGGAGAGCGTGAAGGTGTTCACCGTGGATGCGGGGCAGTACCGTTTCCGCTTCCGTCTGCTGGAATTCTTCGGCAGTCTGTTCGGCTGAAAAACTTTTGGGAGCTTCCTTTATCAAGTGCAAATTCATAAAAAAACAGATCCGAACGACGGTGAGTGCTTGTCCTTCGGATCTGTTTGTTTTTTTATTTTTATCGGGCGTTTTCCTCGCAGAATTTTTTGGCGCTTTCCAGGGTGTTTTGCATCAGCATGGCAATGGTCATGGGGCCGCAACCGCCGGGCACGGGAGTGTAGGCCGAGCTTTTGGGGGCGGCGTTTTCCAGATCAATGTCTCCCACGTTGCCGGGA
>JAZNGI010000001.1:0-4178 GCA_045576375.1 Eubacteriales bacterium | reverse complement strand
CTTCACCTGCCACACCTCCCCCGAGGCCATGGGAGTGATCTCCCCCTTGGCAGGATCGGTGATGCCGTGGCCCAGCCCCGCAAAGGAAAGGCTGTCCGGGTCGATATAGGTGACGGTGCCGATGCCCGCGGTGGAATCTTTTACCCACAGGCCCGCCTTGAATTTCTGTTCCTCATCGCAAAGACGGGGAATGAGCTTCACCACCGTTTCTTCCCCGTTGCGGCAGACCACAAATTGCATTTGATTGCCGCCGGATTTTTCCACCAACCGTATCAGTTGGGAGGTGCGCTCCAGCTTCACGCCGTCAATGGAAACGATCACGTCTCCCGCAGCGATCCCCGCCTGTGTTGCCGGCTCCACCCGCTCTCCCCGGGACACAAAGCCGTCCGTCCCCGTGACCAGAAGCCCTTTGGTGAACAGCTTCACGCCGAAAGCTCCCCCGCCGGGAATGAGGCTTCCTTTTTCATAATAGCGGATGCGGACGTTTTTCACCGAAAGTCCGCCCCACAGCTTCACTTGCGCTCCCACTTCTCCCGAGGAGGATGCCTCACGGGGCCCGCCCTCCACCACGGTGAACACCGCCTTATCCTCCACCGTTTCTCCGGTGTAACAGGACAGAACGTCGGGATACAACAGATCGCCGATCCCCGCAATGGCGATCAGCGTGCCGAAAACCGCCATCAGGCAAATTCCCGCTCGCTTTATCATTTGATTTACCATATTCCTACCTGATTTTCGCATTTTCTCTTGCGTCTCCGTCCTGTTTAATTTGCTCCAAACGCTGCGATGTATGTCTTGAAAAAAATTGTTTTTTTATAAAAACTTACTTTTCACTATTCTTCCCCCGGGATTTCACAGTTATTTCATTTTTTCAATCTTGATATTCGGCGTGATTTGTGATATACTTTAAAAGGAAAGAAATTTTTCTTTCGGAAAGGAAATTTCGTTATGGACGTGCAAACTCTGTTCGGCGCTCAAAGCTCCTCCCGCCTGGTGGAGCATCTGGTGCCCTTGAAGCATTCTGCCTCAATCGCAATGAAAAAAATCGCCCTTATCGTTTTGGCGGTGCTGATCGTTGCGGTTCCTTTTGCCTTGGCGGTTTCGACGTTTCGGCCGCTGATGTCCCTGCTTCCTTTTTTGTATTTGGCAGGCGGCGCGCTGGTGTGGTATCTGTGGCGCTTTGTGAACGTGGAATATGAATATACCATTTTGGGCAGTGAAATGGACGTGGACGTGATCTACGGTCAGAAGCAGAGAAAGACGCTGTGCTCTCTGGACTTGAAGCAAGCGGCAAAAATCGCGCCTTACGATGACGCACACCTTCCCCTCACCCGCACGCCCGACCTCCGACACAGCATTTTCGCCGCCTCGGATCTGGCAAGCGAGGACACATATTTTATTTTGTTTCACCACCCCAAAAAGGGAAAGACCGTGCTCTACGTGGATGCGCCCGAAAAGGTGCTGGACGCATTGCGCCGCGCCAATCCCTCCATTTTGGAAAAACGATAATCCGGAGGCAAAACGATCTTGAAAAAACGACTCATTTTTCTCACGCTTTCCTTTTTGCTTCTCTCGGCACTGACTCTCGTCCCTGCACAGGCCGCAGGCACCACCTATTGCATTGACGACGGCGCCATCGTTATGGGGGAAGCCCAAGACGAGGTGAACTTCTACGTGGAGCAAAACGGAGTGAAAACCGTGTTCAGTCCCTCCACGGTGATCACCGTCGTAGGAAAAAGCGTGACCACCAACACCATCACCATCAAGAACAACATCACGGTGGATCTGATTTTACATAACGTGAACATTCAATCCGCCACCTTTCTGCAGGCACCCTTGTGCATTGACAACGGAGAAACGGTGCGCATCAATCTCATCGGCACCAACTCTCTGATCGGAAGCGACTTTATGGCAGGCTTGCAAACCTCCGCCAGAGCCAACCTTTCCATTAACGGCGCGGGCACGCTCACAGCCGTGGGCGGCACGGATGCCGCGGGCATCGGCGGCGGCTGGCGAAGCAACACGCCCGGCTCCGATGCGGGCACGCTGACCATCGGCGGCTCCGTTACCGTGATTGCCAAGGGCGGCGAAAACGCCGCGGGCATCGGCGGCGGCATCCAGGGAAGCGCCAAGGAGATCACCGTGAAGGGCTCCGCGAAGATCACCGCCACCGGCGGGAAGGGAGGGGGGGGCATCGGCGGCGGCAACGGCGGCGACGTGAATCGCATTAAGCTGGAAACCTCGGGAGAGATCCTTGCCACAGGCGGCGCAGGCGGCGCGGGCATCGGCGGCGGCGAGGGAGGAAAGGTGACGAGCCTGACCCTCAACTCCTCCGCTCCCATCCGAGCCTACGGCGGAGACGGAGCTGCGGCCATCGGCTCTGGCAAGAACGGCACCCTCTCCACCCTGCACGTGGCAGGCTCCTCCTCCATTCGCGCCAAGGGCGGTAAAAACGCCGCGGCCATCGGTCTGGGCGAGGGAGCCACGGGCATGCAGATCACCGTGACGGACAAGGCTTCTCTCTTTGCTCTTGGCACCGACGGCCCCGCTTTGGGCTGCGGCAAGAACGCCTCCCTGGCAGTTCTCACCCTGGATCAGAACTGCTCCGTGAACGCCTTCGGAGGCACCTCCTCCGCGGCCATCGGAATGGGCGAGGGCGCTAAACTCAACGAGCTCACCGTGAGCGGAAACGCCTCGGTGTTCGCTTTGGGCGGCAAGGAAGGCGCGGGCATCGGCGGCGGCAGATCCTCCACTCCCGCACAGATCACCCTCACCGGCAGAGCCAACGTGACGGCGGTGGGCGGCCTGGGCGGTGCAGGCGTGGGCAGCGGCTTCGGTGCGGCCTATTCCAACATCACCGTGTCCTCCTCTGCCAAGGTCTACGCCCAAGGCGGCAACTACGGCGCAGGCATCGGAAGCGGAGGCAGAGACACCGCGGAAAGCGCCCAGTCGAGCTTTCAAATCCTCATTACCGATCAAACCAACGTAAATGCATACGGCGGCAAATCCGCCGCGGGCATCGGCGGCGGCGCTTTGGGCGCGGGAGCCATTTTGGAGATCAGCCAAAACGCCAAGGTCTTTGCCACCAACGAAAACGAAATTCAGCTGATTCCCCCTTCCTCCCCTATCACGGGAAGCATTGCAGCAGAAACTTCTTTGGCTTCGGTGAACACACAGGCGGGAACCTCCGTTTCCCTCACTCCCTACACCTTTGATTCGTCCGACCCCACCAAGTACACGCTGATTTACTTCTCTCCCGTTGCCGAGCAGATTGCCTCTGCGGGGAAGACCATTGCCGTGGGCACCGTACCTTCCAAGGCGGCGGGCAACGGCGCTGGCTGCAGCATTGCGGGAAGCACCCACATTTCCGGCGGCGCTTCTCTCAACGGAATGTTCGGCGACGTGACCTTGACCCTCAGCCTGGGCGAGGGAGCAACGGACATGGTGATCACCCTGGCTAAAAACGAAAGCTACACCCTTCCCGAAACCGCAAGCAAGCCGGGCTACACCTTCCGAGGCTGGTATCGGGATATGAATCTGACCAAGCCCGTCAGCGGCAAGGTGCAGGTGAAGGAAGACACCGTGATCTACGCCGGCTGGAACGCCGTGCAGGTGGAGCTGGCCGAGGGCGAGATCGACCGTGCCTTCCGCGACAGCTTCTACACCTACCGCTTCGTCACCGCGGCGGGAAGCGAGTCGACGGTGTTCTCCGTGATCGCGGGCACTCTTCCCCAAGGGCTGGAGCTCTCCTCCGACGGCACCCTCAGCGGCACTCCCATCGTGGCGGGAAAATACAGCTTCACCCTGCAATATCTCAATGCCAACGGCACCTCAGGCACCAAGGAAGTGACCCTGGGGGTCTACGATAATCTCAGCTACACCTTCCGCATCACCACGGGTGACACCAACGGCTCCGCCAGCAAAGCGGAGGTGATGATGAGCTTCACCTTCAAGGATCGCTTCACGGGAGAAGTAAGCAACACCCAAACGGTGAACCTCACCTCTCTGTTGCTCAATTACTACGACGATCCTCTCCAGAGAGGTGCCATCGTGGAGCTTCCCCTGGTGTTCGAGCCCAACGTGGGTATTCCCGAGGAGATCTTATTCACTTGCGAGGATGAAGACGGCTGGCATTGCCAATCGGTGCAGGTGAGCTTTGCAGGCAACGACATGACCGA